>NC_010001.1:2571000-2874000 GCF_000018685.1 Lachnoclostridium phytofermentans ISDg
TTCTGCATTAGCGTTACTTTTTCTAATACCACAGTAAAAGCAATCATTTTTACAAAAGTTAGTAAATTCAATTAATCCTCGAATATAGACACTATTTCCGTATATTTTTTGGCGCACTTCACGCGCTAAAGAGAATAAATACTCACTGATTTCTTCTGAGGATTGCTTTAGTAAGGTAAGAAATTCTTCCTTGCTTAATAGATTGTCTTGTTTCAGCTTATTAACTAGTAATTTTTGTTCTTCAAAAAGAGTGGTGCTAGGAGATTTAATCAATGAATCAATCCCTTCCTTTCTCGCACTCATCCTTAGGAAAGAAGAGGAAGCTAACACGATGAGACAGTAGCTTCCAATTGTTATAAAAATAACAATTGCATATAATGTGCATCCTACATAGATTAGTTAAACTAGAAGTCAACGCAGATATTCCCACTTGTCTACAAGCAAGTTATCCGCTTACGCTACCAGCTCTACCTCATCGCCACTACGTGGCATTTTAAAACAGGGAAGTCCCTTCCCTGATGAGGTTAAATTAAAAAAGGCGCCTTTTGGTAAAAGGCGCACGAAAAAAACGTAGTATGTACGATTTGTCAGCCTTTCCCCGCAGAATTCATTAAGATATGAGATTCTTAGGATGTTAGTGCATATCATTTAATTAGGTTGTTTTCCTGGCAGAACGGATCTTAACAGGTCAACAGACAACATGAGGTTATATACGTTTTTCATTATAAAATAATTGATTCATCTTTACAATAGTAATATTGATACTAATAGTAAAATTGCTTATTACTTAGTTACCACAGATTTCTTCGATTGTCAAAACTTCTATAATGTGATAAAATATGATAATATTATTCAAAATGTTACAAAGGAGCTGTAAATATGAAAGGAACTGTTGTTTCATCATGGATAGAATCATGTCGAAAGTTGTTTGGAAGTGAAGTTGTCGATTCCGCACTTAAGGCATATGCTATTCCTACTAATTATATCTTTTCACCTTTGGAAGATGTAGAAGATAAAACCGCAATGGGAGTTGTGGAGCATATCGGTAACTCTGTCGGTAAAGATAAAGATGAGATTTGGGTTATTATGGGCGAAGAGAATATAAAAACCTTTAGTACTCTTTATCCTGGATTCTTTCGTCACGAATCTGCATATCAATTTTTAAAGTCGATGAATGATGTTCATATCATCGTTATGAAAAGATTTAAAGGAGCTACGCCTCCGACTCTGGATGTTACACCGATATCATCTCATGAGATTTATTTTACATACCGCTCTAAAAGAGGGATGGGAAGTTACTTAAAAGGATTAATACACGGTGTTGCCAATTATTTTAATGAAAAGATCGAAGTGGAAGAGGTAACGAGATCACAGGATGAAATTAAATTGAAATTAACTTTTGAAGCAGAAATTCAATATATTAAGAAATTTCATTTTAATAGAGTCTTTTCCTTTGGTGTTTTAAAATCTGTAACTTTAAAAGTAACCATTTTAAATACGATTTTAGTTACTCTTGCCAGTGTATTTCTTCTTGATGATGTTGCGAAAGCCTTAATCCTAGGTGGCGTTACTTTAATCTCGACGTTACTTACCTCTGCAGTATTTAATCGACCTAGAAAGTTTATCTTGAAAGAATTAGAGAAACTTGGTCAAAGAAATATGATTGAGACAACTGTGATTAAGTCCAAAGACGAATATGAATCTTATATGCGCGAAATTAATAAGATTAAACAAAATATTCAAAAAGACTTTATTGGCTTTCATTCCATCGTGGATGAGATGTTTACCTTTAATCAGTCTGTATCAGAGATTTCTAAAACAATGCAATCTACCTCAAATGATATTACACATGTCTTAGATGAAGTAGCTAATGCAGCTATCACCCAAGCAAGTGATACAGAAAGAGCTGTTAATGTACTTGATGATAGTATCAGAAGTATATCAAAAGTATCTGATAAGAGTCAGGAAAACAAAGGACAAATCGAACTTGCAGTTACTGATATTGAAGGAAGTTTTACTAATGTAGAGCGCACTGCAGCTGAAATTAATAACGTACTTAATAAATTTAATGGTATCAAAAACAGCGGTTATGATTTACAAGAAAATGCGAAGGATATTACCAATATCGTGTCGATTGTATCAAGTATCGCAAATCAAACAAATTTATTAGCGTTAAATGCATCCATTGAAGCTGCAAGAGCAGGAGATGCTGGAAAAGGTTTTGCAGTAGTTGCGGAAGAGGTTCGAAAACTTTCAGAAGAAACCAATTCAGCAGTACGAAAAATTAATGAGAGTTTAACAGGGTTCTTAGAAAGCATCGATGAAATCGTTCAAAATATTGATGTTCAGTATGGAGTTCTTGAAGGTGAAAACACAAAATTGTCTGTAGCAGTAGATACTTCCAGTCAATCAAATCAGCATCTCAAGAATGTATCGGATGAGATGGTTCAGAATTCTGTACAATTAAAGAGTGAAGTACAAAATATATCTTCCTTGTTTGAGAATATAGAAAACTTAGCAGCTATCGCTGAAGAAAATTCTGCCTCCACTCAAGAAGCAAACAGCAATGTCACTATTTATGTTGACCAAATTAAGGACCTTACTCATTTAATTAAAGTATTTGACAATATGATTGTTAACTTTAAGGAAGACTTGGATAAATATCTGCTATAATTTTTAAAAGTAGATAAATAAAGAAAAGTACACTTCGCTAACTTTTCATTGTTATGAATAACCAATATAAAATTTAAGAGCTTTCTCTTATAGTATCATAAACTATGAGTGAAAGCTTTTTTTATTGAAATTTTATTTTAAATAGAATAAGCAACTCTGCTAGCTTTTCCTTGTCATGGATTAGAGCAGCTACTAATAGAGCTCTTTGTCAAGTATTATAGATCCAACTAATGACATGTCCCCACCTTAAAAGATGGGCGTATTCTTGTAAGTATACAGATAATACTGTATACTTTGGATTGATATGGAAATAATCTACCAAGCATATAAAATAATACGAATCCGCTAGAAAAAAATTACTAATATAAGATGATTCCATAGAAAAATACTCAGAAAGAAAAATGCAAACAACTTAATCTATGTCTGTTCACCATCATTGACCCAGACGGTCATTTTATAGGTACAGAAAGAGTCTAGTTAAAAAACATATAAAGGTTTAATAATGGTAATGTAATATTTGTAAAACAATCTTAAATATTGTGACATATCATTATCATGATTCTTGATTACTTTTAGACTTGTTATAATAAGGAATACTGTGGGATTAGCCAACCTATTAATAACAGTTGTTCCAGTTTACATTACGTTACATCTTTTTTAGATATAAAAGCATAAAGAAATAGAAATGTACAGTTTTCACTATGTAGCACCTGTTTATTATTGAACAGTTTGTGCTATACATAAAACCGCACAGAAAAGAGGAAAAATGAGAGTGCTGAATAAAAAAATTTTATCAATATGTAGAAGAGGACTAACTATTGTTAAGTCAGTTTTCAGATCCAAGGGAAAATTAAAGAATCTCACTTATGGAGAGAAATCTATGGTTGAGGTATTTAATATTCCAAACTATACCTTAGAACAAAAGTTATTAGAATCTGGAAAACCAATGACTAGTGATACAACAAGGCAAGAGCTATTTGGTTTTCAGAGTGATTTAATGGTGGATGATCAGATTATTTCGGATTATATGCGAGATGAAGTAATAGATTTTAGTGGTGGAAATTATACTGCTATGGAAGGCATTATTACTTTCCGTGGAAATAATTACCGTAATAGTGCAGTATTTGGTACTGCTCATATTGTTGATAAAAAATTTGATCGTTCCAAGACATGGAATATTGACACAGGTAAGTTAAAGAAAACAGTATCCAGCAAAGGTTATTGGCTAGGAAGCTGTTGGACTGGACAACCTCTGATTGTTCGCTGGAAAGATGAGACACGCAAAGAGATGAACATGTATGAGGATAAAAAGAACAAAGAAGGACTTGTCGAAGTTATCTATTCCACAGCGGATGGTTACATTTACTTTTTAGATTTAGATGATGGTAAGCCAACGAGAGATAAGATATATCTTGGATTTCCAATCAAAGGAACCGGAAGTATATATCCGTCTGAAGTTCCTCTTTATTTTGCAGGAGCTGGTGACTCTATGGGAGAAGACTGTGCAAGAACCTTTATCGTAGACTTAATTCAGGGCAAAGTAATCTATGAATATGGTTATGACGATGAATTTTCTTTAAGAACTGACAACAATAAATTTCATGGTTACGATTCTTCTCCGCTTATCGATGTTGCAACTGATACAGTAATACAGCCAGGTGAGAATGGAATTATATATACTATGAAGCTCAATACACAGTATGATGGTAAGAGTGTTTCCATTAACCCAGAGAAACCAGTGAAATGGCGTTACACTACAGATAGAAGTAGAGATGACCACTATTGGCTTGGTATGGAGTCTTCTGCGTCAATTTGGAAAGGATTCTTATACATTACAGATAATTGTGGTGACATGTTTTGTATTGATTTAAATACAATGGAAGTCGTCTGGGTACAAGATACACTAGATGATACTAACGCATCTCCAGTATTAGAAGAAAGTATGGAAGATGGAACAGCATATCTATATATATCAACCTCTCTTCATTTTACAGCAAATGAAAAGCAAGAAGGTGATATTCCTCTTTTAAAAGTGAACGCTGCTACCGGAGAAATTGTTTGGAAACGTAGTTATCCATGTAAAACAGTTGCTGGTGTATCTGGTGGTGTACAAGCAACAGCTTTATTAGGAGATAAAAAGTTATCTGGCCTTGTTTATTTTGTAGTCGCTAGAACCGGTGGAAAAGATTCTGGAAAATTAGTTGCACTTAATAAATATACGGGTGAAACCGTATGGAGTGTTGATATGACAAATTACGGTTGGTCTAGCCCAATTGCACTATATGATAAAGATGAGAATGGATATGTAATCCTTTGTGATTCTACAGGAAATATGTATATGGTGGATGGCTTATCAGGAAAATTATATGATACGATTAATTTAGGTAAAATTATTGAGGCTTCACCTGCTGCCTTTGATAATACAATCGTTGTTGGTACCAAAGGACAAAAAATATATGGTATTACTGTAAAATAAATATCGCGTAGAAGGTAAAAGGGTTATAATGGTAATGTAATATTTGTAAGACAATCTTAAATTTTGTGACATATCATTACCTTGAATTTTGATTATTCTTAAAACTTATAAGTAAATATTAAGACTTATAAGTAAATGTTAAACGGTTGTACTTTTTCTTATCCCTTGTTATAATAAGGAATACTGTAAAAGTAGGAATCACCTAACCTATTAATAACAGTTGTTCATTATGGAAACTTAGTATTATGGGAGGTACACAAAATGTAAATTAATTAATGCTCTTTTACCAATCTACACAAAAGATATAATTCTAGAAATATGTATGGATATAAAGGACTATAGGAACCATTCAGTTTTGTCGCCGGAGGCGGAGGTCAGGGACTTTTCCGATTTGATTGGGGTGCAGCAGATAGCTTTTCATCTGTTGTTTACGATACATTACATCAATTTCAGATATAGAAGCAAGAAAGAAATAAAAATGTACAGTTTTCACTGTGTAGCGCTTATTTTGCTATAACAAACAGTTGTATTATAAAAAAACTGCACAGAAAAGAGGAAGAAATGAGAAATAAAAAATTAGTTGCGATATGTTGTGTAGGCTTACTTGCTATAAGTTTGTCAGCTTGCGGTTCGAAAGGGAAATTAAAGAATCTCACCTTGGGAGAGGAATCTGCGGTTGAGGTATTTAATCCTCCTAACTATACATTAGATCAAAAGTTATTAGTATCAGGAAGACCAACTACAAGTGCTACAACAAGACAGGAATTATTCGGTTTTCAGTCTGATTTAATGGTAGATGATCAGATCGTTTCAAATTATAATAGGGATGAAGTAATTGATTTTAGTGGAAATTATACTGATATGGAAGGAATTATTACGTTCCGTGGTAATAATTTCCGTAGTAGTGCAACATTTGGTACTGCTAATATCGTAGATAAAAAATTCGATCGTTCCAAGACATGGAGTATTGATACAGGCAAATTAAAGAAAACTGTAGCAAAAGGTTATTGGCTTGGAAGCTGTTGGACTGGACAACCTCTGATTGTTCGTTGGAAAGATGAGACACGT
The DNA here is from genome assembly GCF_000018685.1 of Lachnoclostridium phytofermentans ISDg. Lineage (NCBI taxonomy): Bacteria > Bacillati > Bacillota > Clostridia > Lachnospirales > Lachnospiraceae > Lachnoclostridium > Lachnoclostridium phytofermentans. The sequence continues at coordinate 2,577,218 of NC_010001.1, forward strand.
AAAGCAATGAACCTTTATGAGGATAAAAAGAACAAAGAAGGACTTGTGGAAGTTATCTATTCCACAGCCGATGGTAACATATACTTTATGGATTTAGATGATGGTAAACCAACAAGAGATAAGATATCTCTTGGATTCCCAATCAAAGGAACTGGAAGTTTATATCCATCTGAAGTTCCTCTTTATTTTGCAGGTGCCGGCGACTCTATGGGCGAAGACTGTGCAAGAACCTTTATCGTTGACTTAATCCAGGGCAAAGTAATTTATGAATATGGTTATGACGATGAATTTTCTTTAAGAACTGACAATGATAAATTCCATGCATACGATTCTTCACCACTAATTGATGTTGCAACAGATACAGTAATTCAACCAGGTGAAAATGGAATTCTTTATACAATGAAACTTAATACTAAGTATGACGGTAAAAGCGTTTCCATTAACCCAGATAAGCCCGTAAAGTGGCGTTATACTACAGATCGTAGTAGAGAAGAAGAAAACCGTTATTGGCTTGGAATGGAATCTTCTGCAGCAATTTGGAAGGGATTTTTGTATATCACAGATAATTGTGGTGACATGTTCTGTATCGATTTAAATACAATGGAAGTTGTTTGGGTACAGGATACTCTAGATGATACAAACGCATCTCCAGTATTAGAAGAAAGTGTTGAAGATGGAACTGCATATATTTATATATCAACTTCTCTTCATTGGACAGCAAACGAAAAACATGAGGGAGATATCCCACTTATGAAAGTGAACGCTGCAACAGGAGAAATTGTTTGGAAGCGTAGTTATCCATGTACAACAGTTGCAAATGTCTCTGGTGGTGTACAAGCGACCGCTTTATTAGGAGATAAAAAGTTGTCCGACCTTGTTTACTTTGTAATTGCTAGAACTGGTGGAAAAGACTCAGGAAAATTAGTTGCACTTAATAAGTACACTGGTGAAACCGTATGGAGTGTTGATATGACAAATTACGGTTGGTCTAGCCCAATTGCACTGTATGATAAAGATGATAACGGATATGTGATCCTTTGTGATTCTACAGGAAATATGTATATGGTAGATGGATTATCAGGAGAATTGTACGATACAATTAATTTAGGTAAAATAATTGAGGCTTCTCCTGCTGCCTTTGATAATACAATCGTTGTTGGTACCAAGGGACAAAAAATATACGGTATTACTGTAAAATAAATATCACATAAAAGGTAAAAAGGGTAAGAGGTAGTAATATTGCGATTTATAAAAAGACTTATTATTGGTTTCGTAATGGTTATCATATTAGGGATTTGTCTCTATTGTTACGCGAGACTGATTGAACCCAATATGCTACTAAAAAAGAGTTATTCAGTAACAGTACCGAAAGATGTTAAGGAATTAAAAATTGTATTTTTTACAGATACCCATTTTGGTAAGTATTATCCTCAGGAAAAGATAACAAGACTAGTAGATTTTATAAACGAACAAAAACCAGATGTAGTTATCTTTGGCGGAGACTTAATCGATAGTTACAATAGAGACCAAGAGTTAGTAAATATTGAGGAATTAAGTAAAAGCTTAAAGAAAATAAAGGCATCCTATGGAAAAATCGCAGTCTATGGCAATCATGATTATGGCGGGGGAGCAGAACCAATTTATGAGAAAGTTATGACAGATGGTGGATTTAAGATATTAAGAGATAGTGAATTAACTTTATCCGATTTAAATTTATCCATTATAGGTTATGATGATTACTTGTTAGGTAGTGTGGATCCTAATCGCTATCAGTTACCAGATGCACCATTTCGTATTGTTGTCACACATGAACCGGATGTAATAGATAATATTAAAGCAAATGGATCCTTACTTGTACTTGCAGGTCACTCTCATGGTGGACAGGTGACTATACCATTCATGAAAGGGGTATTACGTCCAGGCGCAGAAAAATACATTAAGGGACAATATGACTTAAAGGAAACAATTACTGGATGCGATGCTACTATGATTGTTAGTGAAGGTATCGGTATGACATTAAAACCGTTTCGTTTTTTAAATCCTCCTAACATTGTTGTAGTCTCTTTAAAACACAAATGATAAATAGGCAGTCTCAAGAAGTTTCACTTTTTGAGGCTGTTTTTATAACAAGAAAAGAACACTTTTCGAGCTTTTCCTTTATGATTATGTTTCCCTAGCTTTATAATTGGGTGCAGCAAAAAGCTTTTCACCTATTGTTTACGATACATTCACCGATATTAGAACTAGAACGAATTAAAAGTGTACAGTTTTATTGTGTATCATTTCTGGCGGTGTTCAAGCAACCGCTTTACTTGGTGATCAAAAGTTAGAAGCACTTGTTTACTTTGTAATTGCTAGAACCGGTGGAAAAGATTCTTGAAAATTAGTTGCACTTAATAAGTACACTGGTGAAACCGTATGGAGTGTTGATGTGGCAAATTACGGTTGGTCTAGCCCGATTGCTCTATATGATAAAGACGGGAATGGATATGTAATTCTTTGTGATTCCACAGGAAATATGTATATGGTAGATGGAGTGTCGGGAGAATTATACGATACGATTAATTTAGGTAAAATGAGGCTTCCCCAGCAGCCTTTAATAATTCAATCGTGGTTGGAACAAAGGGACAAAAAATATATGGTATTACCGTAAAATAGATACCTATTTGGAAAGTATTATCCGCAGAAAAAGGTAGATTAATGATGTCCGTTCAAGTTGAACTTTTACATAAATAAGATGTTCAGCTACCACAGCTATTTAGAGATAATGTAGTGTTTTAAGGAGCAGTCCAAAAGGGATTATTACCTTTTAGACTGCTCCTTTAATGTGGTTTGATTGCAGAGAATAAATTTAATTGAATTCAATTAGCCTATTCCGATATACAGGTAAGAGATTTAATTCCATGGTTGTACTTTAGTCTGAATTGGAATATTAGGTTGCTTTAGGGCTTCTTGCATAAGGATAAAGAAATAAGTATCTTGGCATCCTTCTGCAAAAGAATAAAAGTCTTTTCCAGTTATTATATATTCATGCATACCTAATAAACAATTTACCATGGCAATTTCATCATCTGTGAATCTAGCATGGTATAAAGGATTGGTGTACAGGCATTCATTACCTAAGTTTATAGAATAAGTTGACAAAGTATTAATATCCTCTGTAATTTCAAAAGTCTGTACTAATGGATGGTTGTCACTAGTCAGTGAACGAACCGTGAGGTCATCTATTTCACCTCTAACCCCTTGAATATTTAAATGGCGAGTACGAATTTTAGAGCGGTATTGTACGTCCGAAGTAAAATCATAGTATGCTATCTTACCACTTTCAAATTCAAAAGTGTAACGTGCACGATTAACTGAAATAATGTCACCATCTGTTCGTATTCCGTATCTAGAATCCGTTACTGTTACAGGAAATTTATAGTTTTTTCCATAAATTTGTGCTGTTTCAAAGCCTACATTTAATAATTTACGCATTAGACTTACACCATGATAATCATGAGCCCAGGATATATTTAGATTACTTACTTCACCTAAAATATTCTTCTCAAGCACTTTTAACTTAGCTTGATACATTGGATGAAGAAAATATTGTTCGGCTATTTGAATTTTAGTATTATTAGCTTTAACATTATCCCACAATCTTATAAGAACATCATATTCTACAGCCGGAGGGGTTTCCACTAGCATAGGAATGTCATAGGGAATGAGTTTTGTTATCATGTCAGCATTTGCGTCCCTACCAATAGCAATTACTACGAAATCAGGCTTTGTTGATAAACAATCTTTAATCGTTAAAGAAGTAGGTATATTATAAATCTTGGAAAATTCCGATGCTTTTTCAGGGTTACGAAATAGAACAGATGTAATTTCGAATTGGTCAGGCAAAGCTAGACCAACCCTTAAAAATGCCATGGCACGGTATCCGTTACCAATAATTGCGTATTTAATTTTACTCATTTTAACCTCCACATTTGAATTCCTTTGAATGTCTTATGTTTATATTCTATAGTCGCCTCTATACTAACACAATATTTGTGAAAAATAAATACACTATTCTGTTATGTATAGAATGAAAATCTATTCGCGCTGAGCAATGGTAGGAAAAATCAACTTATGAAAGTACCACATAATAACAGACTTCTCTATCAAGATGTAACAAATAAGTATCAATATTATATGCTAAAGAATGGAAAAGGATCTAAATTAAATTTTACGTCAAATAATGAGAACTAAATTTTGGATAGAAGAGGAAATAATGAATTTTTGAATTCTTTCATTTTGGTATTAAAAAACTTAGCTTGTATTGTACTATGTCATGAATTAATTTACCAAAGCATAGTCCTATGGTATAATATGACTATCATGTAAATTTATAGTATATTGTGGATTTGATTAAACAAATTCAAAATTTATATATAAAATTGATGATAGCAATGCTTCGCTTGAAAAAGACTTTCATAAAATAAATCATCAAGCCTAGATAAAATCAATAAAAAATGATAAAGCGCTCTTCGCCAACCTTTCTTTGTCATGAATTAGCTTTCCTAGAAAGTTTTGGAACGCCGTAACTACAAATTTAGGATGCACATTAGGCGGCGCAGAAATGAGGTAACAGATGGAAAAGCCTTACTGTGATGAACCAGAGAATCCTATAAAAATTGAAATACCGGAGTTAGTTGTTGAATGGCAGGAGAGTGAGATTACATACGAATCTAATACCTTAGATTTGTATGTCGATCCTGAACAGATTCCTAATAATTTCATTCCCTTGGTAAAGTTTTATAAATGGAAAAAAGATGGTGTACATATAACGATTATAGGAATAATCCTAAGTATTTTCTTAATGTTAGGATTTCTTTGGTATGATATTTATGAGCCATTGAAATCAAAATCCGTTTTGAATTCTTTGGAAAATATATATTCGTACAGAATCAAAAAAGATAATAATTCAGTTTGCATTATCTTAGATGAAGATGCTAACGTATTATATGAAAAAATAGCAAATGAGAACTCTACCTATCAAGATGATATTCTTAGTCAAAAAATCTATTGGTATTTAACAGAAAATAATAAATTATTTTATCTAACCAGCAAAGGCAGCCAAATGGTTACTGATAACGTAATTGAGTTCCTTCCCTCTAGCGATGGTTTAAAAGTATATTATATTGTTAATCAAGATGACAGTTCTTCTCTGTATGAATATAAACTTGAAAGCGGTACTTCCATACTAATTGACAATAATGTTGTAGAAAGAGATTTTTGTATATCACCTGATAGTAAAGTGTTAGCATATCAGAGGAAAACGACAGAGGATAATGTTACAGAAACTTATTTTTATAGCCAAGGTAAGAAACAGCTAAAAGCAACTAATGTGATTCCTGTTGCCTTATCCAACGAGGGGGCACTATTCTATTATGTACAGAATGAAAATCTTTTCGTGCAGAGCGATGGAGTTGAAAATCAGCTTATAAAAGTACCAAATAATGATTTGTCTAATTTAGAACTTTTTTTTAATCAGAACCATACAGAGTTACAATATACAGAATATCAATATCCGAATAATATATATCCTAATTATATATATCCGAATTATAAATATCTCATAAATAAATTTTTAGCAGCACAATCTCCACTCAATCGAGATTGGTATATATCAACGAATGGAAAAACCGGAGTAAAACTTAAAGAATACGAAATATTTGATATTTCATTGTATCTAAAGTATGGAGGATATATTAATCACTGGTATAATCATACTTACACATCTAATATCACTCATTTGACTGAAATACTAACATTTACGAAAAGTTTAAAATGTCGTGAATTGCTTGATACTACGCTATACTACAGCTATGGATTAATTTCGGATAACAAATTATTTTGTCTGGCTGATGGCTCTGTATATTTTATGGAATATCAAGCAGATAACCCCGACAAAATTATAAAAATTAGTGAAGACCTATGCGTTAAACAATTAGTAACTTCGGTAGACAATAGCTTTTGTTATATGCTTACTGTAGAAGGTAATTTATATCAATATGATCTAAACGGTAACCTCAAATGGCGTTTGGATCATGTAGCTGAAATAATTCAAATCTATTTGCGAGGTAAAGAAGAGTTTTGCTTCGCTAGAATAAATCCTCAGGGTCCTGATCTAAGCTCAGTATCAATTTACCAGTTATGTTACCGAAAAGATGACAATACTATCGTTAATGTAGAGGGAGCAGGCTATATAAAAATTGAAAATTCGCAAGGTCGACTTCAAGACAGACTTCTCTATCGCGATGCAATGGATGATAATCAATATTATATGCTAAAGAATGGGAAGGGTATCAAAGTAAATTTTCCGTTAAGTAGCGAGAACTAATTTTAAAAATAGAAGAAGCAATTATGGAACTTATCAAAAAGCACACTACACTTTCTCTTCCTTGTCATAAATTAAGTTTTCCTGACAAGTTTGAGACATCGCTGCAGCCACAACTTAAGGTACACAAAGTGCTGCGCAGAAATGAGGTAATGGATGGAAAAACCTAACTGTAATGATTCTGAGATTCCAATAAAAATCGAAATACCGGAGTTAGTTGTTGAATGGCAGGAGAGTGATATTACCGAGAATTCCGAATCTAACCCCTCTGATTTTTTTATTGATCCTGAACAGATACCTAATAATTTTATCGCTTTGATAAAGTTTCAGATATGGAAAAGATATAATATACATATAACCATCGCAGGGATATTCATAAGTATATTCATAATGATAGGACTTCTTTGGTATGATATTTATGGACCTTTGAAATCGAGGTCAGTTTTTGATACGAATACTTGGGAAAATATTTATCCATACTGGATTCAAAAAGATAATAAATTTGTTTACCTTATCTTAGATGAAGATGCTAATGTAATATATGAAATAGATGCACATGAGAAACTTCCTTATCAAGAACCTTTACTAAATCAAAAAATCTTTTGGTATTTAACAGAAGATAACAAATTATTCTATCTGACCAGCAAAGGCAGCCAAATGGTTGCTGATAATGTTATTGAGTTCCTTCCCTCTAAAGATGGTTTAAAAGTATATTACATTGTTAAACAAAATGACAATTCATCTCTGTATGAATACAAGCTTGAGGGAGATTCTTCCGCAATAATTGACTATAATGTTGTGGAAAGAGATTTTTGTATTTCCCCAGATAGTAACATGGTAGCATATCAAAAGCTAAGAACCGATGATAATGTTACAGAAACTTATTTTTACACTGAAGGTAAGAAACAGCTTAAAGCAACTAATGTAATACCGGTCTCCTTATCCAATGAGGGGACACTATTTTATTATGTACAGGATGAAAATCTATTCGTGCAGAGCAATGGTAGAAAAAATCAGCTTATAAAAGTGCCAAATAATAATTTATCAAATTTAGTACTTTTTTTTAATCAAAACCATACAGAATTGCAATATTCAGCAATACCAAATTCAATTGATACTAATTGGTATCAAACAAGCAATGGTAATTCTGGAGTAAAGCTTAAAGCGTACGAAATATTTAGATATTTATTATATCAAAAATTCGGAATTTATTGTAATAATTGGAATGTCATGCTTACATTTAACATCCCTCATTTGTCTGAAATAAAAACATTTACGAAAGACTTTACATATCGTGCTTGGCTTGATAATACGAAAAACTACACCTATGGATTAATTTCGAATAACAAATTATTTTGCTTGGCTGATAGGGATGTATATTTTATGGAATATCATCCAGATAGATCCGGCAATATTATTAAAATTAGTGAAGACCTATCCGTTAAACAATTAGTATCTTCAGTCGATAATAGCTTTTGTTATTTACTTACAGAAGAAGGAGATTTATATCAATATGTAAACGGTAATCTCAAATGGTGTTTAGATCATGTAGCTCAAATAATTCAAATCTATTGGGATGGTGAAGAAGAGTTTTGCTTCGCTAGAATAAATCCTCAGGGTCCTGATTTAAGCTCAGAATTGATTTACCAGTTATGTTACCGAAAAAAAGACAATACTATCATAAATGTTGAGGGAGCAGACTATGCGAAAGTTGTAAGTTCTTCATACAGACTTCTATATCGAGATGTAATGGATAATAATCAGTATTATCTGCTTAAGAATGGGAAGGGTATCAAAGTAAATTTTCCGTCAAATAGCGAGAATTAAATTATTATTATAGATTATTAAACCTAAATACAAAATGATTAAAAACAGCACGCTACACGTACTTCTCCTTATCATGAATTAAGTTTACCTGACAAGTTTGAGGCTATACTGTAACACAAACTTAAGGTACGAAAATGGCGACGCAGAAATGAGGACAGATGAAAAAAACTTACAATGATGAACTAGATAATTCTATAAAAATTGAAATACCAGAGCTAGAGGTTGAATGGCCAGAGATTGACATTACCAACGAATCTAATAATTCCGATTTGGCAATTGATCCTGAAAAGAATCCTAATGATTTCATTCCTATGGCAAAGTATCATAAATGGAAAAAATATAGATTACATATAACAATAGCAGGGATAATCCTAGGTATGTTCTTAATGACAGGATTTATTTGGTATAATATTTATGGACCATTCAAATCAAAATTAGTTTTTGACTTGAACGCTTTGGATAATATTTATTCATACTTGATTAATAAAGATAATCAAAATGTTTACCTTATCTTAGATGAAAGTGCCGATGTATTGTATGAAGAAAATACCAGCGATAATTCACCATATCAATATTCTGTATTAAATCAAAAAGTACATTGGTATTTAAAAGAAAATAAATTATTCTATCTAACCAGCAAAGGCAGTCAAATGGTTACTGATAATGTAATTGAGTTCCTTCCTTCTAGAGATGGATTAAAAGTATTTTATATTGTTAATCAAGAAGACAATTCATCTCTGTATGAATATAAACTTGAGAGTGATTCCTCTGTACTAATAGATAATAATGTAGTAGATAGAGATTTTTGTATATCACCTGATAGTAACATAGTAGCATATCAGAAGCTAACAACCGAAAATAATGTTACAGAAACTTATTTTTATACTCAAGGTAATAAACTATTAAAAGGAACTAACATGATTCCAATCGCCATATCCAATAATGGAACACAATTTTATTATGTACAGAATGGAAATCTAATTGTGCAGAGCGATGGTTTTAGAAATCAGCTTATGAAAGTACCTAATAATGATTTGACTAATTTACTACTTTTTAATCAAGACCACACAGAATTAGAATATATAAACGATAATAATTGGTATCTCTCAATGAATGGAAAAGCCGGAGTAAAACTTAAATATTATGAAATACTTAATGTTTCATGGTATTTAAAATTTGGAGTATATCTTAATTACTGGAATACCATTTTTACATTTAATATCCCTCATTTGTCTGAAATACAAACATTTACGAAAAGTTTAACATATCAAGATTGGCTTGATAATACGAAAAAAAGCTATGGAATAATTTCAAATAACAAACTATTTTATTTGTCTGATGGAGCTGTATATTTTATGGAATCTCAACCAGATAAACCTGATAAAATCACAAAAATTAGTGGAGATTTATACATTAAACAGTTAGTTCCTTCAGAAGACAATAGCTTTTGTTATGTTCTTACTGTAGTAGGCGATCTATATCAAATTGATATGAACGGAAATCAAAAATTATGTTTAAATCGAGTTACTGAAATATTTCAAAACTATTGGCAAGGTGAAGAAGAGTTTTACTTCGGTAGAAAAAGTTCTCGTACTATCGTATCTAGTTCAGGATCCTTGTACCAGTTATTTTACCGAAAAGAAGACAATACAATCACTGAAGTAGAGGGAGCAGACTGTGTAACTATTATTAGTGATCAATATAGAGTTATCTATCAAGATGTTGCGTATCAATCAGATTATTATTACTATATGCTAAAGAATGGGAAGGGTATCAAAGTAAATTTTCCATTAAATAGCGACAATTAAATTTTAATGATAGAAGTAGTAATTATGGAGTTCATAAATAAATACTATTTGGGAAATAAAAAATAAAAAATTATTGAATTGTTAAGAATAGTTCTGTAGAAAACATATTATTATATGTAAACTATTTTTTAACTCATCCTTAATTCAGATATAAAATATACGCTAAATCAAAGGATTTTATAATATAAAAAATCAAATCCAGATAAAAACTATAAAATAAAAAAAATGCACGCTTCGTGTTCATAAATTTGTACTAGATTAAGTTTTCCTTACAATTTAAGAGACTAAACTGCAACATAAAACGCAAATAGCGGAGCAGAAATGAGGACAGATGAAAAAAACTTACTGTGATGAACTGAAAAATTCTATAAAAATTGAAATACCTGAGCTAGAAGTTGAATGGTCGGAGATTGACAATACCAAAGAATATAACAAATCCGATTTGAATTTTAATCCTGAACAGGGTCCTAATAATTTTATGAAAAATCATAAATGGAAAAAATATAAATTACATATAACAATCGCGGGGGTACTCCTTAGTATTATCTTAATACTAGGATTTCTTTGTTATGAAAATTACGGTACACCGAAATCAAACTCGGTTTTTGATTTAAATACTTTGGATAATCTTAATTCTTACTGGATCAAAAATGATAATAGAAAATATAGTTACCTTATCTTAGATGATGATGCTAATGTATTATATGAAAAAAGTGCATTTGAGAAATTGCCTTATCAATATCCAATTTTTAATGAAAAAATCCATTGGTATCTAACAGAAGAAAATAAATTATTCTATTTAACCAGCAAAGGCACTCAACTGGTTGCTGAGAATGTAATTGAATTCATACCCTCTAGAGATTGTTTAAAAATATTCTATATTGTTAGTCAAGACAATAATTCATTTCTATATGAATATAAACTTGAGGACGGTTCGTCCGTACTAATTGATAACAATGTTGTAGAAGAGGACTTTTGTATTTCACCTGATAGTAACATAATAGTTTATCAGAAGAATACAGCTGAGAATAAAGCTACAGAAACTTATTTTTATGTACAAGGAAAGAACCAATTAAAAGGTACTAATATGATTCCTATCGCTTTAACAAATGAGGCGACATTATTCTATTATGTTCAAAATGAAAATCTATTTGTGCAAAGCAATAGCAGTAAAACTCAACTTATGAAAGTACCAAAAAATGATTTGTCTAATATACGACTTTTATTTAATCAATTTAACTCAGAATTACAATATTATTTCGATAATACATGGTATCTATCAACGAATGGAAATACCGGAGAAAAACTTAGCGAATATGAAATATCTAGTTAAATATGGAATCTAACATTTGGTGTATATTATAATAACTGGAATCCTATTTATACATATAATATACCTCATTTGCTCGAAATACAAACATTTACCAGGAGCTTGCCGTATTGTGATTGGTTTACGGATATTGAAAACTACGCCTATGGAATAGTTTCGAATAACAAATTATTTTGTTTGGCTAATGGTTCAGTATACTTTATGCAATCTCAACCAGATAAACCCGGTAAAATTGAAAAAATTAGTGGAGACCTATCTATTAAAGAGTTAGTATCTTCTGTAGACAATAGTTTTTGTTATGTGATTACTGAAGAAGGTGATTTATATCAAATTGATATAAATGGAAATCAAAAATGGTGTTTAGATCAAGTTATTGAAATATTTCAGAACTATTGTCAAGGTGAAGAAGAGTTTTACTTCGGCAGAAAAAGTCCTCATACTATCGTTTCTGGAGCTGGAACGATACTCCATCTATTTTATCGAAAAGATGATAATACAATTGTTGAAGTAGAGGGGGCAGACTGTGTGACTGTTTTAAGTAGGCCATTTAGGGTTTTCTATCAAGATGCTACGTATAAATCAGATCATTTCTTCTATATGCTAAAGAATGGGAAGGGTATCAAAGTAAATTTCCCGTCAAATAGCAAGAATTAAATTTTAAAGATTGTAGAAGTAATTATGGGCCTATATATTTTATTTTGTAAATTAGATAATTTAGCTTATATTGTTATAGATCATGAATTAATTTTCTAGAGTATTGTTTGTTGAATACATATTAATATTATGTAAACTATGTCTAGAATTTAGTAGATTAAAATCTTTGATATAAGTTCATGTTAACAATACTTCGATAAATTAGAAGACTTCATACTGTAAAGTATTATTCTTTAATTAAAAACATTTAATAGCTTTGATAAAAGAAAAAGAACGATACAGAATTTTCGCTCGTATTCTCTGTCAACATCATAAAATTTTGGAAGCCAAATGCCAATTTCCATTGTCAGGTTAATTCCCTTCGGCGGGTAATAGGACTCACTTATAGCTTCTGCAAAAGCTTTTCGATCATAATAAATAATCTGTAGTTCGCCTTGATAAACGAAGTCGAACCAACCTAACTTCAGATAATGCTTATTATGTGTAAACTAATCTTTGAGCATATTTTCAAGTTCAAGGATATTTACACCGACATCGCTTTGTTTATGCGCATCAGAAGCTGTAGCAATTTTTACATTATTTTTTTGAAAAACAGATAGCAATTTTGTATTCAAACCTAATTCCAAATCCGAGCAATAATTTAGCCGTAGACCACCACTATTTTCAGCATACATACCATGTTTACATAAAAGAATAGATAATTCATTATAATAATCTGTCAAGTCAATATCAGGTGTGTAACCAAAGCATTTGATTGAATCAGGATGCGAAAGACCAGTGAAAAGACCACTTTCGCATAATTGGAACATTATGCTATAATACCTTTTATAAACCTCGTTTACGTTCATACTTTTCCAAAGGTCTTTCTGTCCTGAATGGTCAAATCCCCAACCATCAATCCAATGTACAGAGCCTGTAAGAAAATCAAACTCATATTCGTCAAGAATGCTTGCAAGTACGTCAGCAGTTTCAGGAATATAACAAACTTCAAGACCAAATTTAACTTTTACAGGGTATTGAGTATCCTTTACCGTTTCTATAAAATTAATATACTCTTTTATCGAACTATTCATTTTTTTACATATCCAGTTACGCTGATAATCGTTGTATTTCTTTATTGGTTCGTATACTTTCTCAAACTCAATGAATTGGTGGGTATGTTCAAGCAAGTATATTTCATCAAGCCCTGTATTTTGAGCGGTTTTGATAAAACCCTCAAAAAAATCAATATTATAACCTCCACCATTTCCATGTAAAAAATGCACATGGACATCTCGCATTATCCTACACCCCCCCATTATATAAATCTTCAATTCGTAGTTGCTAACTATAACGAATTTGTTTGTATGGTAATATTATACATTTACTTTTACTTTATATCAATTACTTTGTCAAACAAAGCCATTCATTAAAATATCAACACTAAGTTGTGACAGAGCCAAAAATAAAAAGCACATTCATTTTCGATACATTTAGAAATAATGGATGTGCTTTTTTATTAGATTCTATTAAGAATTCACTTCGTTGGCAGTCTGTAGAATGTTCTTCCAAAGGTGTTTTGCAATTATTTCCCTTTATACAATCATTTTTGTAGGAACATCCTTTTCTTTGTCATAATCCATGTTTTCTATTCTTCCGATATCTTGCTGGTACTTGCGAGTTTTGGATATTTCATAATTAGCAGGTTTAATAAAAGAAGTTTGTCCATTACTTTCGAGAAATAAGTAGTTTTCTTCGCTTTCATATCCAGCATCTGCGGTTATCTTTTTATATTTAAATATCAGGTATTCCTCAGCCTCTTTTAAAAAGGGAATAAGAGTTGTTGTATCAGTTGGCTGTGGTCCAATCATAAGCCAGGTAATATATTCAGAATCAACACCATGCTGTAGATTGAACGCAGGTTTTAACTGTCCATTCCCCATTGCATCTTCTTTCATTCTTATAAATGTAGCATCATGGTCCGTCTTTGAATAACTATTTCTTTCGCCACAAATATGTATCTTTTGATTGTATTCTTTTAACTTTGAGAGATATTCCTCTAGTGTTTCAATGCTCTTTTGAAGTGGGGACTTTCTCTTGCCGATTCCATGAACAAAGACAAGGTTCTCACTTTCTTTTAATGCATAAAGCTTCTTCCTCAGTTTTTTTACATGCTTCATTTTTACAGTATTTCCATAGACTATTTTTATATCATACAGTTGCTCACATTCAGCCATTAAATCTGCCAGTTTTAGAAGTAGCTTTGCTTGATTCTTTGAAACAGCTTTTTTCCCATACAAATGTATATTTATTGGCACATGCCTCTATTTTTGTACCATCAATAAAGATGGTCTCACCAGATATTTCACCTAGATCATAAAGGTGGTTAGACATTTCAGCTAGGATACGCTTTGAACAAGGTGCAAAATGAATGCTTCGAAATCTTGCAAAGGTTGCATGGTCGGGAGCATTGGCACCTTCTAAAAGAAACATGAAATTAATATCCCTTTTGCATTTAAGCTCCATGGAGCGTGAAGAATAATCACCATTCATGTATGAGTAAAGTACAATCTTTAGAAGTGTTCTTGGCGATACAGAATTTTCTCTTACTCTTTCGTAAGTAGAATATAGGTCAGTTAAATTCATATCCTCCACAAACTGACTTAGTAATCGAACTGAATCATCTTCTGAGATTATACATTCAAGATTTAGCGGAAGTTTTAATTGATATCCACTCTGAAATGAAGTATAATTTTTAGGTAAATTATTTTGTAATCGCATACTAATAGTTTACCATAAATCCCTTACTTTTCGAAGTTTGGGATTTATTTTTTTGCATTGAAAAGGAGCTGCGCACTAATACTTAGTGCGACAGCCCCTTTTTAGTGGTTTGATTATATAATTTTTACCTTATATAACATAACGGTCTCTTTGATCTATAGAAAGACAAGCAGCAGTAAGAAAGTAATTGAGTGGAATATAGGGTGGAGTAATTAGGGTTTTAAATTAGATATATTTAATTAGGGGTTGTAAATGCTTTCTTGTGTGAGTAATTAGGGGTTGTAAAGTTAATAATACTTGTTATATGAGTTATTAGGGGTTTAATGTTAAATAAAGTTATTTTGTTGTTGCCTGTGCAGCAAATTTCTGTTTTGCTTCGTCGATTTTTTGCTGTTCTGCAGCTGGTGTTGGATAATATCCTTTTTCATGCATTACATTAAATACATCTACTTGGATTTTATGCTCTTGATCTAGACATTGTAAAATTGTACTTCTTAATCCATCATGAAGACATTCATTTGCAAATGTGTTGTAATGATCTGTTGCAGCCTTTTCAGTACATAATGCATCAGTTAAAATTTCTTTTTCTTTAAAATTTCCTACCATTGAGTAACCTCCTTACTGTAGATGAGAATATATTGCATTATAGTGACCCTGATGTTTTGCAGATATATCTAACATTTGTTGCTTTATCTGTGGGTCTTCGCTATGCTCAGCTAGCATTTGAAACTTTTTAATTAATAATTCTTCTTCTGATAAGATGTCTTGAACACATGAGAGTTCTTTCGCTGTTAAATTCATAATTGCCTCCTTTATAATGTTTAGTCACAAAGTTAGTATCTCTCTTTCTCAAATAGTAATACAACGTAAATTCTTATAAATAGACCTTTTCTTGTTAATTCAGACAAAGAAAACCTTATATAAATAACCATTTATTACAATCAAATGATAGAAAATATAAGCTAGATTCAAGCTTTTAAATTTTGGGGCTTTTATAATCATGTAATTAACTTGGTTAATTTTAGTTTTATTTCCTAATTTTAAATATGATTTATTCTAAAATATTTTTTTTGGATCCTAATTTTCAAAAGATTCTAAAATAACAAACTAGTTTATTCAAAATTTTAAAATTACCAAAATAATTCATATTTACTTTGTACCTATTAAGACATATTTATTTTGTTTCTATTAATCTTTTATTTTGTTTCTATTAATCATTTATTCTGTTTCTATTAATCATATTTATTCTGTTTCTATTAATCATAATTATTTGGGACTATATTATTTTCTATTATATCTATCTCTTGTACAGTATTTCAAAATTTTTCATAGATTCTAATAGCATTCATATTGTATAATATTAGTATAGAAATTTTATCAGCAGAAGTTAAGAAATCATGCGGTTCCAAAAAATTGTTTTTAAAATAAAAGGCGTTAGAGCGCGCCGGAATGGAAGTTCATATGGAAAATCAATTTAGAGTTGCTGTTATACAAGCAAACTATCCAAGTAGTAAATGCGAGATTAATACAAAGGTAGGTTTACAATATATAAAAAATGCGAAAAAAATGGGTGCTGATTTAGTTCTATTTCCAGAGTGTTGGTTACATGGATATCAATTTCCAATCATAAAAGATTGTCTTAGTATATCTGATATGTATGAAATGGATCAATGCGATGAAACCATGGAGTGTATCAAACAGAAAAAAAGCTATCAAGAATGGGTAAATCAAGCAGTCGATGAAGAAAGTGACTATGTAAAGCAATTTTGTTCGGTAGCAAAGGAATTGCATATCGGAATCGTATTAACTGCTTATACCAAAGGCATCCAAAAGCCAAGAAATAGTGCAATGGTAATTGATAAGAATGGAAACATTATAATGACTTATAGCAAAGTACATACTTGTGATTTTTCTTTAGAGTCATTGGTGGAGAGCGGAGAGGAATTTAAAGTTTGTGATTTTCATGGTATTAAGTTAGGAGTTATGATATGCTATGATAGAGAGTATCCCGAAAGTGCTAGAATGCTTATGTTAAAAGGTGCTGAAATAATCGTAGTCCCAAATTCTTGTGGTGGAATGAAACCTAGAGTACAAGCACTTTCAACGAGAGCATATGAGAATATGACAGGCGTAGTGATGGCAAACACAGCCTTTGAGAATGGTGGAAATTCTTGTGCATTCCAGCCAATCGCATGGGACAAAGATGGAAAAGAACAGGAGATGGCGCTGTTTGTTGCAGATGCTACAAGTGAGAAGATCTATATGGCCGAATTTGACATGGATGCCATAAAAGATTATCGAAGCAGCGAAATGATGGGGAATACATTTCGAAAAGTAAAGGCTTACGCTGGATTTTTAGATAATGTTGTGGAACCACCATTTGTAAGAAATCGCTGGGTAGAGTAATAATACAGCTATATTAAAAATAAAGGATATATATTTCTAGTTTAGTTAATGGAATTATATATCATAAAACAGGAGTGAAAACATGCAGATAACATTAATGCAATATGAAGATGAAAATAAAGAATCAAAAATAACCGCAATTTTAGAATATGGTAAATTATCAGTCTGTGGCTATGATGTATATAAGCCATCCTCAAGACTTCCAGAAGGTAGTGAATATGAGTATGAAACTTCTTTAGATTCTTTTAGTACGAAGCAATTACTTGATTTAATTGCATCTGGAAAAAATGAGGAAGAAGCTCTTGAAATTTTAAAAACAATGTTTCAAGGCAAGGGGGCTGATATTAAGTTCCAGGCATATTGTCTAGAACATGAAATTGAAACTATTTGTTATTCACATTTTGATGACTAATACATTAAGATGTTATAGGTAGGAATGAAATTAAAAGAAATTATATGTTATTGTAAACCTTTCAGTAAGTGGCTAAAAAATAAATCATTTTGTTGTATATTATGAAAATATAGAACCATTGCTATTAGCTGAAATGCTAGATAATTATTCTCTTCCAGAAAGTCGTGAAAAACATAGTTATGGGACTGGAACGGCTGATAGTTTAAAGATGTACAAAGGATTGATATATAGAGATGCTTGCATGTTATTTATACCATATTTAGTCGACGAATATCAATTTCCAGATGTTCCAGATTTAGAACTATATATTAATAATATAAAATAAAAATGATGCTATTTTTATCGTATATTACTTTAAAAAGCTAATTGCATATGGAGGGTAAATGAAGAATTTAGGTACAGTTACGATTGAAACGAAACGATTATTATTAAGGCCATTTCGAATAGAAGATGCAAATGCAATGTATACAAATTGGGCTAGTGATGATGACGTAACAAAATACTTAATGTGGCCGTCACATAAAAGTGAAGAAGTTTCTAAAGAATACATAGAATACTTAATCAAGAATTATGAGAATGAAGAAGTATATTGCTGGGGTATCGAGCTAAAAGAACTTCATCAATTGATTGGTTCTATCAGTGTAGTACAGCAAAATCCTGAAATCGAAAGTGCACAGATTGGGTATTGTATCGGTAAACCTTGGTGGAAGCTTGGTATAACAACGGAAGCATTTCGTGCTATAATACAATTTTTAATGGATGAGGTTGGTATAAATCGAATAGAAGCAAGGCATGATATAAAAAACATATCCTCAGGTAAAGTTATGGAGCATTGCGGATTGAAGTTGGAAGGTATACATCGGCAATCAGATAAGAATAATCAAGGCATCTGTGATGCCGCTTGGTATGCGCTTTTAAGGGAAGATTATAAGAGAATGATATAATAGAAGAAAAATACATTCATATAAAAAATGAGAGTAGTATAAAAAAGTTTAAGAAATTGATATTAGAAAATAGTATTAGAAGTAGCACAAGAAAGTAGCATAGTAAATCATAATAAGAAGTGGTATAGAAAATAAGTATTAGAAAATAGTCGATGTGAATTAAAAGAACTAAAGAGAAAGCAATAATAAATGAAAAACATAATCGAAAGGGGCTCTTTATGATTGATATAATAATAGGTTTTGTATTTTTATTGCTAGGCTTTAATTGTTACTTTTCCGAAAAAAATAATCCTTTGGCTTATAAATCACTTCAGCTAAATTCTCATCCATCTATTTGGAAATGGACCAATCGATTTTTTGGAAGATGTTTGATAGGCGGTTCTTTATTGTGTTTTATATCGTTTTTTTTTACTTCGAATGAATAAAATTGATGAACGTAAATTACTTTCTTTCATTGAATTATATTATATTGTATTATCATTCATAGCTACTGAAATTTACGCATTTGTTAAGAAAAATTCATTAAAGCAAAAATAATAAGTATTCTACGCGAACTTTTACTTATCATAGATAATGGTTGAAAAACGAGAAAATTTCCAATTTGATGATAGTTGAATTTGTAGTAAATAAAGAAAGAACAAGAGAATGTTAGACGTATACTTGAACCTTTTAATATTAACTAGCATATGATTTAGTAAAATCATAAGTAGGTATCATATGGATAATGATATAATATCATTCCAACTGCAACAACCGTTCAGGCAAGAAGAGGCAATTCGTGTTTCTGATGCTAGAATTGAGCATATCACAAGAAGTTCTAGCCGAAATGGCATAGTCACAATATCTTATGATGATAGAGTAAATAGAAGATTCAATGAGCTGGTCGCACTGATTGTTTCCCCATCAACAGCAATACAGAGTATTTCTGGTCGACGAGTAGATCTAAATGATCTACGCGTTGGTATGAGAGTAAATGCTATCTTTTCCTCTAGAATGACACGAAGCATCCCGCCTCAAGCAGCAGCATTTTTAATTGTCGTTAATGATAGAAGAGAGCGTAATGAAGTTACAGAAGGAAGCATAATAGATGTCAATTTACGTAATAGAACTCTTGATATTAGAGAAACGAGACCTGGTAGAGTTGAATTTGTAGATGAAAGATTTTCTGGAGGTCCAGGCAGAAACCGCACCACGTTTCAAATAACAAATTCAACTAGGATCGAAGATCGTAGAGGCAGAAGAATTAATCTTAGTAATATAAGGAGAAATGATAGAGTACGAGTTGAATTTAGAGTTGTGAGAGAACCACGTAGGCCTGACCGTAATGTTGCTCTTTTCATTCAAGTACTGTAAATTCATAAAACTCAATTAATAATCATTTTTAATTAGATTATTGAAATAAAAAATTTCGCATTGCACATTTTCATAAATTAACAAAGAATGTATTAGTTTATGAACACCTTTTTTAATATTTCATTTTGTAATAGTTTTAAAAGTTTTTATAAAAGTATGAAGTATAAAAGACTGGATTTTTTAGTTCCAGTCTTTTTTATATGCCTACTCAGTTAAAATTTTACTTTTATTCAAAATCTCATCCTATAGCTTTATATTCTTCATTTACGCACTTTGCTGTTCTTGTCATACGAAATTACCTAATTTCTATTTAACCATGCTTAAAATCGATTTTAGAGCGTGGTTAATTTTTACATATCTTAAAAATGACAGATTTTTTTTTCTTTATATTAAAATGTTATTAATACGTAGTCTAACGTAATCCAAGTAAGGTATCTAAGATGAATCATAAGATATCTAAAATAAATTCTAAACATCTAAAATTAATACTAAGATAGTATTTCTGTATCCATCAATAAAGTTCGTATAATCATCATTATACGAACATGTCTGATTTTAAGCCTGTTTCAGAGATGGCATTTATATTATACGAACTTTAGTATTGTTATTTAACGAACTTACATTTATAATAGAAGATAGTAAAGAAAGGATATGTAAAAATGGCAAACAAAAAAACTTTAGCATTAACAAGAGAGCAATACATATTAATTATTCAAACAATCAAAGAGGGATTTATAAGAGAAGATGGTAGTGTATTTAAACCAAACGAGAGATTAGCTACCATATTAACATTAGAAGCTAATTTAGGAATTCGAATTTCCGATATACTTCAACTAAAATTAACTAGTATCGTAAAAGACGGTGATCGATACCGTTTGGATATCATAGAACAAAAAACCGGGAAAAAAAGAGAATTCACTGTAATGTTAGAAATCTATACTTTTATCCAGGAGTATGCATTGAATTTTGGAATTAGTCCTAGAGCAAAGTTATTTGATATTTCCGAACGTGCGGTTCAAAAACAATTAAAGATTGCTGCAGATCATTTAGGTTTACAAGGTATATCCACTCACTCGTTTCGTAAATTCTTTGCTACTGAAATTTACTTAAATAATAATGCAAACATAGAGTTAGTACGAATTCTATTACAACAATCCTCAAGTACAACAACCCAGCGTTACATTGGTATTCAACGACAAGATATAGAACAAGCATTAGCAAATCATATATGTTTAGTTTAATTAACATGTTTAGTTTAATTAACGTTCATAGTATACATTCCATTCTAAAAGTGTATGCTGTCAAATTCAAATTTAAATTGATGATTTTCGAACAATTGTTCTTCCGTGTAAAAAAGTACACATTACTTTATAAATAATCAGGAGATATCAATGGAAGAGTGTAGACTTACAATGAAAAGCTGCTGCCAAGAACGTTTTTCACCAGTTATAGCAGAGATTAATAGAATATTAATTTCAAAACAAGCCACAATCCTAGTCGCTATTGATGGATAATAGATCACAAAAATAGGTTGAAAAAATAAAGTTTTTTCAACCTATTTTTAGAAAATCGTGATATTGTAGTTATTCACTTATCTTTTTATCAGCAGCACAGATAAATCATTCACATTCGTACCCGTAGGACCCGTCATAATTAATCCATCGCATGCTTGTAATGCATAATAAGCATTATTCTGTTCTAGGGTATCAAATATTGATATCCCTCTTTCTTCAAGTGCTCTCTGTGTATTAGTATCAACATAACCCCCTGCAGCATCCGTAGGTCCATCGGTACCATCAGAACCTATGGAAAATATCGCAACATCCTGCAAACCAGCAATTCCCACTGCAGATGCTAATACTAATTCTTGATTTCTACCACCTAATCCATTGCCTTTTAGATGAACAACTGTTTCACCGCCGGCAATAAAGGCGAGAGATTTTTCTGTATTATTATAATGCTGTGCGATAGAAGCGAGAAAACTACCGGCCTCCCTAGCCTCACAGCTAAGACTGCTAGTTAATACAATTGGTTCATAACCTAATTCCTCACATTTTCTTTTTGCAGCTTCACAAAGTTGTGATACACTTCCTGTAATTTCTGTTGTAACATTATTTAATTCATGAATAGGTTCTATACTTAATAATTCATTGATTTCCTTTGAAACCGTTAATCCATATCTTTTTAAAATCTCTCTTGCTTGTTCAGAAGTGGAATTATCCGGATAAGCTGGTCCTGATGCAATCATATCTAGTGGGTCCCCAATAATATCCGATAATACAACGGAAAACACCTTAGCTGGCTCACATAACTTTGCGAATTTACCACCTTTAACAGCAGATAAACGTTTCCGTATGGTATTCATTTCGACAATATTAGCACCACTGGCAAGTAATTCTTTTGTTAAGTTCTCAAGCATTTCATTAGGAATCAAAGGCTTTTCAAATAGTGCCGAACCACCGCCAGAGATGAGAAATAGCACTGTATCCTCAGATGTTAGTCCTTGTACTAGCTTGATTGCTTCTTCAGTAGCTTTGAATGAATTTGCATCTGGAACCGGATGCCCTGCTTCATAGATACGGACATGAGGCAAATTTCCTTTCGCGTGGTCATACTTTGTAATAACTACGCCATCGTCAATTCGGTCACTAAGTATTTCACAAGCGGTCTTTGCCATAGACCAAGCAGCTTTGCCAATTGCTATAAGCAGTAGCTTGCCGTCTGAAAATCCATGTCCCTCTAAAGCTTTTTTTACTGCATTGTCTGGAAGTGCTGCTTTAATCGCTGCATCAATTATAAGCTGTGCATCATTTCTAATATTCAAGAAAACGGCTCCTCTCAAATTAATTTTTTTAGAAAGAACGCCAAAGCGTATGCTCTGGCGCGCTTAAAGTATATGTATATTTAACGAATGAATAGATAAACAATATAAACGTTGATGATTGCGGCAATACCCATGATAAGAGTTCCCAATGTCTGAGTCTTATATCCATCTTCAACTTTCATCTCACCAAAGTTAGTAACTACCCAGAAATAACTATCATTTGCATGTGAAACTGTCATCGCACCTGCGCCAATTGCTATTACTGTTAAAGCTGCAAGTGGAGAAGTAGCAAGGCCAATTGTTGATAACATTGGTGCAATAATACCTGCTGTAGTTGTTAAAGCAACTGTAGATGAGCCTTGAGCTGTTTTTAATATTGCAGCTAATAAGAATGGGAACAATAATCCCAAAGTAGCTAACGCATTCGAATTTGATTTAATAAAATCTACCATTGAAGTAGAAGCGATTACATTACCTAAAACACCACCAGCTGCAGTAATGAATAAAATTGGTCCAGTTACTTTTAAAGTATCATTAGTGATTTCATTAAATTCTTTTGATTTCTTCTGACTAACCAGGAGGATTAAGCCAAATATAACACCTACTGCGATAGCAATAATAGGAGTACCAAGGAAAGTGATAACTGCTACAGATTTTCCAGCCATTGCAAGAGCAGAGGAGAGGCCCATAAGTACAATAGGAAGAATAATTGGAGCAAAAGATAAGAATCCGCTCGGTAGTTTTCCATAGCTAGCTACTAATTCTTCATATGTTTGAACGATTTCACCGCCATCATTATCTGCTTCATCCATCGCTTTTACTTTCTTTCCAATATACTTTGCAAAGAAGTAACTTACAATTAAAGGTAAGATAGAACAAATAGCACCAAAAAACATTACTAATAATAGATTTGTATCTTGTCCAAGGCCTTCATAAAGTGTATTTGCAGCAGCAATAGGACCTGGTGTAGGTGGAATAAAGCAATGTGAAATATAAAGTCCCATGGAAAGAGCTACTGTACAAGCAACAGAAGACTTCATTGTACGTTTTACAAGTGCCTTGCGAATAGGATTTAAAATTACAAAACCACTATCGCAGAAAACCGGAATTGAAACAATCCATCCCATAATAAGCATTGCCAATTCAGGATTTTTCTTACCAACTAGACGAACAACGCAGTCAGCCATCTTAAGTGCTGCACCTGTCTTTTCAAGCAATGTACCAATTAATGCACCTAAAATGATTACGATACCAATACTCTTGAAAGTATTGCTAAATCCCGTACCAATGACACCCGGAATGTCGGTAAGCGGAATTCCTGCAACAATTCCAAACAATAGAGATATGGTCATAATCGAGATAAATGGGTGAATCTTTAGCTTCGAGATTGCAACAATCATAATAATAATTGCAATGACAAAAGCAATAATTAATGGTATACCTGACATAACAAAATCCTCCTTCAATATGTTTGGATAATCCAACGTAAACCACCAAGAATTATCTTATTCATATCTTACATGAGAAAGGAAATATTCACAATGTCGTAGGTACCAAATATTATTGTTAATCATTGTTACAGAGAACATATTTAGAAGCATATTCTCTGTTTTCGTGTACATTGAAGAATTCTAGGCCACAAGATGTAAAAAAAATAAGTATCAGATGTCACCCATATAATTATAAAATTATTTTAATGAACATAACTATGAATTTAGAATATATATGGTCTCCATCGAGTATTCATAATATTATTATGTAAACTATCTGGTACTAGCTTAAGAATATTATCAGTAAGCAAAGCAGAATAGTATTGATGATTTCATTCAGCTTTTTTCCATATATGATTATGAACACTTAAGAAATATGTCTTTATGATATTTCAGTTTTAATAATACTTAAAATTATTTTTTGATATTTTAGTATCAACAAATACTTAAAGAAAATATCAAGTTCCCAGTTTAATCCAAATACCGCAATGATTGACATATAGTCAGCAATGAATGAAAAGCACATATTTACTGATTATGGTAACATGGAAATAACAAAAGCTGATCGGACACATCATTTAACAATTCATTATAGCAAACATATTTATAAAAGTGAAATAAGAAGTTATTAATTTCGTTAAAAAAAGGAGGGGTTTACAAAGATAATATGCAAATAGTGTGTAGGTAAGCGGTAGCAAAACTAATTAATTAGGAGGGGAATATAATGTTTAAATTAAATAAGAAAGTTTTTGCATTAGTTTCTGTAATTGCATTAGGTTTTTCTAGCTTATTTACATCAACTGCTCATGCAGCAACTGATTACTGGCAGAATTGGACTGATGGTGGTGGAACAGTGAACGCTACCAATGGTTCTGGTGGTAACTACAGTGTTAACTGGACGAATTGTGGTAATTTTGTTGTAGGTAAAGGTTGGGGTACTGGAAATGCATCAAGAGTTGTAAATTACAATGCTGGTGTATTTTCACCATCTGGTAATGGTTATTTAACTTTCTATGGTTGGACGAGAAATTCACTCATTGAATATTATGTTGTTGATAGTTGGGGTACTTATAGACCAACTGGAACTTTAAAGGGTACAGTTTCTAGCGATGGTGGAACATATGATATTTATACAAGTACGAGAACTAATGCACCTTCCATCGATGGTACTCAGACTTTCCAACAATACTGGAGTGTTAGACAGTCTAAGAGAGCTACCGGAAGTAACGTAGCAATTACTTTTAGTAACCATGTTAATGCTTGGAAGAGTAAAGGAATGAACTTAGGAAGCAGCTGGGCTTATCAAGCATTATGCGTAGAAGGATATCAAAGCAGTGGTAGTGCTAATGTAACGGTTTGGTAACAAATCTGTTCCTAGTAGCAAACACCATTTGATCATTAACAATTATAAATAGTTAAATTTTGATTAGCTGTCTTCTATATTTAGAAGACACCTAGATATCATAAGCTTACCTACATACTACTTGCATATTATCATTTAATATCGAAGTATGGGTACAAGAGAGTCCTTTAATAATTAATTTATTTTATTAGTAAAATACAAACTCATCTTTTGGAACTTAAATAGTGTTCCTAAATTCGATAAATCGAATTATTAAAAGGAGATATTTTAATGAGAAAACTATCTTATATACTTTTTATCTTCCTAATAACACTTCTAAGTGCTTGCTCGAAAAACTCTTCTGATGGATTGATACTAATTAAAGGCGGTACATTTGAAAATACTAACTCAAATCACTATGATAAACAAGAAACAATACCGGACTTTTATATTGGTAAATACGAAATAACTCAAAAAGAATGGACAGAGGTTATGGGTAGTAACCCCTCAAATTTTAAAGGTGATAATTTACCTGTCGAAACAGTAAGTTGGTATGACTGTATCGAATATTGTAACAAGAGGAGTCTAAAGGAAGGCTTAGAACCGTACTACAATATAGATAAGAACACGATAGACCCTAATAATATGAGCGAATACGATAGTGTCAAATGGATTGTAACCATCAATGATGGAGCCAATGGATACCGATTGCCAACCGAAGCAGAATGGGAATATGCTGCGAGTGGTGGTAGTAAAAGTAAAAATTATAAATACAGCGGAAATAACGAAGTAGATAAAGTAGGTTGGTTCTGGAGAAATGCAGGAAATACATATTTAACAGGCGACTGGACTTGGGCTATTGTAGAATATAACAAAAATTCTACGAAAACAATTGGAGAGAAGAACGCCAATGAGTTAGGATTATATGATATGTCAGGCAATGTAAGAGAATGGTGCTTTGATTGGTACGAAGACGCGGAACAAAGCAGTGGCTTTTACCGTGTTTGGAAAGGTGGCGGCTGGATGGGAGATTCCAAGTGTTGTGAGATCTCTTATCGAGGCAAGTTTGAAGCCAATGGCTTTGGAGCTGATCATGGATTTAGAGTGTGTAGAAATAAGTAATTCCTATAACCAAAGCGGATGTTAGAAAGAATATCATTACTATTGCCGTTTAGGTAGTCGTAGAGCATAAAACAGATACCCGGTTCATCACAGAGGTATCTGTTTTTGCTTATAAATTTAATTGTAACAAAGTACGCTATCGAATTCTTCACGTTGAGAGTTCTCATTATGTACGTTTCTAAATTCACAATATGGATTTAGGAAAGTAATTTCCATTTTTCACTTCACCAATAACTATTTAATATCTTTTGTTTTGTTCCAACCAAATATTCAGTGCTTTATTTAATTTGATTAAAACAATGATGAATAGAACAAAGCTAAATATTCCCATCAAATATAATAATAGACCTATAAAAGAAAACGCCGAAAAAATAGCCGTGCCAGCCATGCCTTTCCTACCTCCTTACATATATTGTAATAATTATAGCATGATAGGACGGTAAATACTACGATAGTTTTAGAGATCATAATCGATCTCCCATTTTTATAAATTCAGGTCATACATAGGCTTCTTGATAATAGGTACCCAGATCTCTACAACAAATTTATCATTCTTATTATGGAATATCTCAAATTCTGGTCCTCCCGCATGTTTATAAACGGAGGTTGGGAACCATTCCATAAAAATTCGCTTGCGCATATTGCGAATTATATCCGTAGTTTCTTTGGATGTATGCTCAGGTGTAGAAAATACTGCCCATGTGAACGAAGGAACCGAAAGCACGGAATATTCGCCATGGACGCGACTGGAAGGCATCTCATAGCAGATCATATAGGAAAAGGTGTTTTTATTGTAATTAAACAGCGCCGCATTGAGGCAGATATTATACTCCAGTCCGATGTCACGGTGAAACTGACCAATAACACCATTTCCGATATTTTCTTCCCAAAACTGAGTAATTACAGTGTTGGTTTTCTCGTTAAGGATGGGAACGTCTATGGTAATTCCGCATACCTCATAGGAATTTTTTTGTGCAATACGATAGTCGATTTCACCATCACCACTGAGTGACAGGTGAAAAGTTATTTTAGGGTATGCCTTAAGTGGAGCATCCGTATTCCTGGCAGCTATTGGAGTTATGCCGTGTAGTCCCTTAAAAGCCCGTGCGAATGCTTCCGGTGAACTATAACCATATTTGGAGGCTACATCTACAACCTTTACACCATCGAATAAATCAAAGGCAGCCAGTGTAAGCTTCCTGCGCCGGATATATTCAGAAAGGGGAATCCCAGCGAGAAAAGAAAATGTACGCAAAAAATGATACTCAGAGCAACAGGCTTTACGCGCCGCCAGATTTAAGTCGATATCATCCGTTATATTAGCTTCGATAAAGTCGATAGCATTATTCACCTTGTCCATATAATCCATAATTCTGCCCTCACTATTTGTGAAATTATACGAAATATCTTTCTTTAAATTTATCATTCTGACACCTCATTGTCAATATGAAGGCAGGAATATACTTCCATGATTCCTCGATATCAAAGTGATATACTACTGACTAAGAACAGTACATGATTTATTCCGTGCAAGCAATGCTAGGGTTATCATCGAATTTTGTGTTAATATAAATTTATACGAAATCCGTCAGTACGGGTTTATGTAAGAAGCTTAATATTATTATAGGAGGTAATATTATGGGTAAAAAAGTAATAGCTTTATTAACATGTGTTATGCTTTCGCTTACGCTGATTCCGGGTATCGGCATAAAGAGCACTGCACAAGCCGCTGAAACCAACATCTATAAAGTAGATTGGAGCAAATTTAATGAGGGTGACAAAATCAGCGGTCCCATGGAGGGTTTAGGTAGATCAGGCGGAGCAGATATCACGGTTACGGGCTCCTCTACCAAATCATTTTACATATCTAATCGTAAAGATAACTGGGATGCACTTGATATTCAGAACGATCTTTTGAAGTTAGATCGAGATGCAACCTATGAAATCACAGTTACCGGTCATGTTGACAGCAATGTAGATACTAAGAATGCTAGTGTCAAGCTTGGCGGTGTAACAAGGAAAACGGGCGAGGATGATGGATACCCAGAGTTCAAAAAAGAGAAACTACAATCGGGCAAGAGTTTTGTACTAACCTATGAACTTAAACTTTCTGATCAAATTCCGGACGCTTCAAGAAATCTGTGGGTGCTCCGTGTTCAGACCGACGAACCAAGCGGAAGTAGGGCCGGAGATCTTGTACCGTTCTATGTGGATGATATCGTGATTATTCAAACAAAGGCATCCACTGCTCCTGTAGCTGTGACTGGTGACCTTATGTCACTTTACGAACTTAATGCGGACAAAACTCTCAAGGTTGGAGAATCATTATCAAGTCCAGCTCTGAAAGTTTCTGGTAATGCTAAGATAGTTGTTGTAGAAGGCACCGATGGTACCGTGTCATTACAACTGAAAGACCGTGTTAATAATTATGACGGTGTAGACATCCTTCGTGATGCACTGAAAATAAACGATAAATTTATGTCTGGTACATACACGATTGAGGTAAAAGGCCATGTAGAGGATGGTTCTGATTTAAGTAAATCCCAGTTTGTTATGGGTATGACCGAATCTCCATGGGGCGAACTCACTTCAAGAGTGACGCCAAGTAGTGACGGTAGCTTTGTAATAACTTATACCAAAGCATACACCGGAAGTGAATTGACAGGCCTAGGTTATAGCTACCGAGTTCAGACACCTCCAAGCGTTCTCACATCGTTTTATATCGATAACATTACCGTTACGGTTCAGGGAGCTGAAGAAGAAGATGAGTCAACTGTGGTTATACCTGAATGGGATTTAACCCTTGATTCCATTAAAGATGCATACGCTGATTACTTCATGATAGGTAATATTATGGAACCAGGTCAGATACAGGATACAGAAACCACCGAAATGTTTAAGCATCATTATAATGTTGTTACCGCAGAAAATGCCATGAAACCAGGGAATATTTCCAAGGTAAAAGGCGAATACAATTTTGACAATGCTGATAAGCTTGTTACGTGGGCTAAAGAAAATGGTTTAAAAGTCCACGGTCATACTTTAGTTTGGCACTCTCAGTCAGCTCCATGGTTGACTACAAATGCGGATGGAACACCTCTAACACGTGCAGAAGCAAGAGCTAATATGGAAGATTATATTAAGAACGTTGCAGGACATTACGCAGGGAAGGTGATTTCATGGGATGTATTAAATGAAGCATTTTTGCCAGGTGTATCCGAAATCCCTGCTGGCTGGAGGGATGTATTACGCAAATTTGAAGATAACGGAAATGGTTCTCCTTGGTATCAAGCCTATGAAAACGGTGCTGATAAGAGCAAGGGCGAGGATGGCTCTGATTATATCTATGACGCTTTCGTGTTTACACGTCTTGCCGCTCCTGATGCAGTGCTGTATTATAACGACTTCAATGAGACAGAGGCAGGTAAGTGTGAAGCGATCGCCTTGATGGTGGAAGAATTAAACACAAAGTGGAAGACCGATAAACGGAACACTGAGCCTGACAGATTGCTCATCGAAGGAATCGGAATGCAGGCACATTATTGGACCGGAGATTTAAAGGTTTCCACTGTAGAAGCTAGCATCAAGCGTTTCATAAAAACAGGTGCTAAGATCAGTGTATCTGAGCTGGATGTTCCTCATGGCGATTACATGACCTACAAGCAACGTACTGACTCTCCTACAAAGGAAGAAGAGAAACTTCAGGCGGATTTATACAAGCAGTTGTTTGAAGTATACAAAAAATATGCGGACAACATCGAACGTGTCACCTTCTGGGGTAAAACAGATCCTCAAAGCTGGCGTTTCCAAGGTTATCCATTACTGTTTGATAAAAATTTTGCTCCAAAGGACGCATTCTTTGCTGTAATTGATGTAGCAAAGGAAAAGGTAGCAGAGGAAAAGGCTGTTGAAACCATACCTGGTAAAGATATCCCGAAAACAGGGGAAGACAGCAGTAAGCAAATGATTTTGACTGCAGTAGCTATTCTGATTATATTGGTATTCGTACCAGTTACGATCTTAACAAAACGAAGAGAGAAGAATATAAAGAATATATAATAAAGTAATTTTGTTCATATTCGAATCAGTAATTATATTCCTCGCTTTTTTATCAGAGGGATTTACGATCAAGTTATCACTATATTAATTCAGATATCTTAATCTTAGATGTATGAAATAGAGGGCGTGTTGCAAAACTAACATTTTTAGTTGGGATGCGACACGTCCTTTTTATGATCCTTTGATAATACTTTTTATAATCTTTTTATAATCCTTTTGATAATCCTTTTGATAATCTTTTTATAATCCTTTTGATAATCCTTTTGATAATCCTTTTGATGATCCTTTAATAATCCTTTTAGAGATCCTTTTAATCTCCTGTACATTTCCTACAAAGCTCAAAATATATACTAGGAGGAATGAACCAATCCACAGTATCTTAAAACAGTATAGCCTAGCCTATAGAAAAGGTAAAGAATTGGCTATGACTATAAAACTAAGAGGTTGTTATTAATAAGTGTATATAGTAAAATAATGTCATATAATTCTCTTATCTTTAGCACGGAGGTAACATGATGGAAGATAAAAAAATGCTTCATATTCTTAATAACTTATATAATATCAATTTCAAAACAATGGAATTTCTACGTGAAGGAGGTTGTATTTCTTATCGTCTAAGTAGCGAAAATTCGAGTTATTTCATGAAGATTATTTCTTCCGCATTTATGGATACAGCCAAGCAATCTCTTAGTATTATATCTTACCTCACGCAAAAAGGATTTCCTTCGCCTCGTATTATTCACACAAAGGAAGGTCTCCCATATGTAGAGATTGAAGAATTAAATAAGAAAACGCTTATTGTATTATTTGAATTTATCGAAGGTAGCGAACCTAATGAAGGTGAAGATATTGAAACAATAGGAAAGCTTGTTGGTCAATTACATAACATTTTGAAGGGATATAAGGAACCTTTACCTGTACACGGTAAAGAATTTTTTATTGACCGCTACATTAAGATTTTAGAACAAAAAAATTACGATCAAAATAAAATAGATACATTTCGCGAATATGGAGATGTTCTTTGGGAGAATGTAAAGAACCTTCCACATGGTTTTTGTCACGGAGATTTACACCGGGGAAATTTATTAAAGACAACTACTAAGAAATACTATTTATTAGATTTTGATACTTCATCTTATGCATTTCCTATGTATGACATAATGGTCATGTGTAACTCAACAGATTATTTTAATTTCAATGAAATAGGATATCAAAAATCAAAAAATACATATGAAACATTTCTAAAAGGTTATACGAAATATCGCTCGCTTAGTAAGGACGAACTTAATTCTTTTTATGATTTCATAGCAATATATCATTATCAGCTTCAAGCGACTATCATTGAAATATATGGACTCAACTGTGTTGATATAGAATTCCTTGATAATCAACTTAATTGGTTAATGAAATGGCGCGAACAATGTAAAGCTAGATAAGACTTCGTTGTTTCAGTGGGATTACAAGCTCCCACTGAAATAGTAACGAAGTTCCTAATGGTTAATGCGATTTTAAATCCTTATATATCTTGCATACTATTATAGATATCCCTATAAAAATAAATCGCTATGTAAAAAAGAGAAGAGTGACGAATCGACCTTGGATCATATCCTGTTCGTTCTGCAATTCGTTTCAATTTATTTTGTAAAGTATTTTTATGAATAAATAAATGTTCCGATACCTTTTGAATGGAACCTTCCATATCATAAAACGTCTCTAGCAATACCATAGAATTACGAATTTCTTCATTGTTAAATCCTTTAAAGATACGATGCACAAATTCTTGTTTCGATAACTCGCTTATTTCGTCTGTAAAAACCTCCATATTTAAATCATCATAAAGCTGAATATCCCGCTTTTGAGTTCGCATACATGCCTTATTTGCTTTTTGAGCACGAATTAGTGCGGTCTGAGCAAAAGCAAAATTCTCAACACTACTATCAATACCTATTACTAACCTTACTGAAAATTTTTCTTCCACCTGTTTTTTTAATTCATTCGCTAAGGATACAACGCTCATATCAGTAGTAGAAGTTACCGCACAAACAAGTGTAGAACCCGCCTTATAATATAGATTTAATGAATCTTTGCTTGCTACTCGTTTCTTTAAATATTTTTCTGCTTCTTCAATCACTTGCATGGACTGTAAATTTTCTCCTTGATTAGAATGATAGAAGCTGCACACTAAGATACGACGTGGTATTGTAATATCAAATCCAAGAACTTTACCACGTCTTACAAAGTCGGTAGTTATATTTTTCGCTTCACCATTTAACCACTCTGAAAGATAACGAGTATAGACATTTTCCTTTAGTTGCCTTTGTTCTACGGAATAGGTATTCTCCAGCAAAAGTTCAGTCATACGTTTTATGATTAATGCACTACTTGCAATTTCTTCGTATTTTCCAGTTATCCCAAGAACCCCTATAATATATCCTTGTAATTTGAGCGGATAATTAATGCCTTGAAGAGCACCATTAAACTCTCCATCATAATGTACCGTGACTTCATCGACTTGATTTTCAATGATATGCATAGCGCCCTCATGAAAACGGCCAATTCGCGGCTGATCTGAACTTGCGATGATAATACCTTTTTCATTCATAATATTAATCTTTAATGGAATGACGGAATTAACTTCCCTAACAATGTTCGAGGCAATTTGAACGGATAGAATCATGGGAAACCCTCCTTTGTTTTTAGAAATGAATTTTCTTCATTGCGTATTATTAATAAATCAACGTATCTAAGTAAATGGGTTTGTAATCTCATTCGTTATGCTTAATTAAATTATATAACCTTATCTAAAAACATGCAATGCTATACAAAACTGAAGACGAAAGAAGATGAAACCATAGATTTAAGTTTCCTATTGGTTGACTTTGTTTCTTAAAATCAACTATAATTCTATTTAAAAATATTTATTAATGAGTATAATAAGTTTTAGAGATAAGGTAACAAGTGTCGATTATTGATTCTTCTTCATTCAACAAATTTGTGACTAAGATAAAATCATGAACTTTATGAAAAAGACTGTACAGAAAAGAGGGATATCATGTATCTAAAACTATCTGAGAATATCATTACATTTAGACGAAAGAAAGGAATAACCCAAGATGAACTAGCGACATTTTTAGGAGTAACGAAAGCTTCGGTTTCTAAGTGGGAAACGAAGCAAAGTTATCCGGATATCCTGTTATTACCACAGATTGCTTCTTATTTTAATGTTAGTATTGATGAACTGCTTGGATATGAAC
Source organism: Lachnoclostridium phytofermentans ISDg (assembly GCF_000018685.1). Classification (NCBI taxonomy): domain Bacteria; kingdom Bacillati; phylum Bacillota; class Clostridia; order Lachnospirales; family Lachnospiraceae; genus Lachnoclostridium; species Lachnoclostridium phytofermentans. The sequence continues at coordinate 2,611,170 of NC_010001.1, forward strand.
CACAACTGAGTGAAGAACAGATAAAGAAATGCTATCAAGATTTAGCCACAGATTTTGCAAAGTTACCATTTGATGAGGTGATTGCACACAGTAGAGAATTAATCAAGAAGTACTATTCCTGCTACCCACTATTAATTCAAATAGTTGTATTGTGGGTCAATCATTATATGCTAACAAATGATAAGGAGAAGCAAATTACCTTATTAAATGATGCGATTAAACTTTGTAATCATATTCTTGAAGGAAGCAGTGATATGAAGTTGTGCAGTGAAGCATCTATAATGAAATCTATGGTGAATCTCACTTTAGGAAATGCAAAGGAAGTTATCGAAGAGTTGCAGCCATTGATCGAACTAAAACACTCTATCAATCAGTCCGATATTTTACTAATTCAAGCATACCAAATGATAGGAGATGTTGCAAAATCGGATTTACACAGTCAAATTACCGTTTACACACACTTATTAAGTCTGGTTGAAGATAGTATTGGAATGCTTTATTTCCGAGTTCAAGATTATGATTTCTGTACTACAACAATTCAAAGGATTGAGCAGATTATCCATACTTATGAATTAGAAAATTTACATCCAAACACTACGCTTAAGTTTCATTATCAAGTTGCAGTCTTTTATTGTGCGAATAACAAGATAGAAAAAGCGCTTCAAGAACTTTCCTTGTTTGTTCAAGGAACTTTAAAATTCATTGATCATGGTCTAAAGCTCCATGGAGATCATTATTTTACACGAATTGAGGAATGGTTTGAAGAATTTTTTCTGAAAAAAGATGCTCCAAGGAATGATTTGGTGGTCTTAGAAAGTATAATTCCTGCCTTAGAACATACTGCACTATCTGTATTATTTGATACCGAGGAATATCAAAGTCTGAAAAAGAAAGTAGAAAGAAAAATTATAGAACGAAAAGGGAATGGAAGGGAGGCTTAAACAAGGTAAAGCACGTTTCGTATGCTTTCCCTTGTTATGAATTATGTTAAAAGATATTTTACCATTTTTAATACCATTAATTATTGCAGAACTAATTTTATTATTTATCAGTATTCGACACATTCTAACACACGACAATTATAAGAGGGGAAATCGTATCTTATGGATCATTATTGTCGTAGTAGGAATGGAATTTATCGGTCCAATTCTTTATTTCTTATTAGGAAAAGAGGATGCATAAGATGGATATATTAACATTGTCACATGTAACTAAACGTTTTGGCTCTCATAAAGTAATTGATGACCTGTCATTTTCGGTACCAGAGAATACAATCTATGGCTTTATTGGAGAAAATGGTGCTGGAAAAACTACCACAATGAAGATGATTCTTGGTCTATACCAGGTAGAGGATGGTGTCATACAGGTAAATGGAGAGAAGGTTACTTACGGTCAAACAAATACCAACCGTTTCATTGGATATCTTCCAGATGTTCCAGAATTCTACGGGTATATGACTCCTACTGAATATCTTAGGCTATGTGGGGAGATTACTGGTATCCCAGAGAAGCAACTAAAGAGTAGAACGAATGAATTACTTGAACTTGTCGGACTTGAAAAAGCAAATAAGAGAATACAAGGTTTTTCAAGAGGAATGAAACAACGTCTTGGAATTGCACAGGCACTCTTAAATAAGCCAAAACTCTTGATTTGTGATGAGCCTACCTCCGCACTAGATCCGATTGGTAGAAAAGAAATTATTGATATCCTGCAGTCAGTAAAAAATCAGACTACAGTTGTCTTCTCCACACATATTTTATCTGATGTAGAAAGAATTTGTGATGAAATAGGTTTACTTCATAATGGTAAACTTGCATTACATGGAAATATGAATGATATCCGTAAATTACGAAGAAGAGACGGATATGAAATAGAATTCTATAGAGAGGAAGATGCTAGAAATTTCTCCGAACTCTATGATGGCGGGATACTAATTAGTAAAATGCAACTTTTATATAAAGAAAGAAACGAAGAGGATATGTTAAAAGCAATGAAGGTTCTTTATGAGAATAACATCCATCCACAAAAAATTGAGATGCGGGAAGCGACCTTGGAATCTCTATTTATGGAGGTGGTTAAAAAATGAAGCAAATAATTGCATTTACTAAGAAAGAATTTATTGAGCTAATCCGCACTGGAAAATTATATATTCTACTCATTATTTTTGTTATCTTTGGTATTATGAATCCTGCAATTGCTAAACTTACTCCATGGATGTTTGAAATGCTTGCAGATACCATGAAAGAGCAGGGTATTATTTTGAATGACATCACTGTAACAGTGATGACCTCATGGGAACAATATTATAAAAATATGTCGATGGAATTTATTGTTCTTGTCGTTATGTTTTGTGGCATTTTAACATCAGAATATCAAAAAGGAACACTCATTAATATGCTGACCAAAGGGCTTCCTAGATGGAAAGTTATTTTATCAAAAAGCTTTGCTCTATTTACAAGCTGGAGTCTTTGCTATTGGTTAAGCTTTGGAATCACCTATACTTATAATGCATATTTCTGGGATAATAGCATTGCAAAACACTTAATATTTTCTGCAATGTGTTCTTACTTATTTGGTATATGGTTGTTATCATTAATCATGTTATGCTCTGCATTTTTAAATTCAGGTTCAGCAGTTTTGCTTACTACAGGTGTAGTCTATGTAATAACGTATCTAATAAGTTTGGTTCCAAAACTTGGTGATGTTTTACCACTAAAATTAACCTCAGGCATGAATATACTTACCGGGAATTCCTCTATAAAGGATTACAATTTTGCATTTGCATTGACGATTATTTTGATTCTTATTGGAGGTATTGTAACAATCTTCGGATTCAATCGTAAGAGGATTTAACAAATATGATTTAAATAAGAGGATTTAAATAAGAAGGATACGGTGTTTAGGCGGCACTGTAATCTTCTTATTTTTTGTATCTAGGTACATAAAGCTACTGTTATGCCAGTGTATCTCCAATTAACTTTAATTACGAGTATAAAGCCTCCTATGTTATTAAATTTTGAGATTAGCCAAACTCAAATCAAAAAGGAGGTATCTAAAATGAATATGAAAGTTTACCAAATCAAAGTAGGAATGTAAGTATTATTTAAGTCTTTATCCAAAAGTAAGGCTCAATTTCTTTATGTTAGTTACGCGATAGAGTAAAATGCAAATTTCATACGTGACATTTCTAATATTACATTGTATCATTAGAATGTTATCGAAACACAGTACTTGTTTCGATTTCGTTCATGGTGCAAAATACGCACCTTTCAAGAGAATATATATATTTCTCATGAGTTCTTTATAATATTATATTTATACTAAGGAGATAGTTTATGATTTCAATTTTATTAGTTGTCATTTACGTTGCCTTTATTAGTTTGGGATTGCCAGATTCTATCTTAGGTTCAGCATGGCCATCGATGTATCAAGATTTACATGTATCATTTTCTAGTGCAGGTATGATTAGTATGATCATAGCGGGTGGAACTATTGTATCAAGCCTAGTTAGTGATAGGATGTTACGGAAATTTAGTACTGGTATTATAACAACAGTAAGCGTAGCAATAACAGCAGTAGCATTACTTGGTTTTTCCTTCTCCAATTCGTTCTGGCAATTATGCTTATGGAGTATCCCTTATGGCCTTGGTGCTGGTAGTGTTGATGCAGCTCTCAATAATTTTGTTGCGCTTCATTATAAATCACGCCATATGAGCTGGCTTCATTGTTTTTGGGGAGTGGGAGCAACTTTAGGCCCTTACATAATGGGACTTTGTTTGACCAATGGGCTAAAATGGAATTCCGGATACCAAACCATTGGTGTAATTCAAATAATCCTTGTTATCTTTCTTTTTATTTCCCTTCCTTTATGGAAAGTGAAGCACATTGATAAGGAAAATGAAGTAGTCGAAGCAAAAGGTCTCAATTTTAGAGAAACGGTAAAACTTCCAGGTGCCAAGCCTATTTTAATCGCATTTTTCTCTTATTCAGCATTAGAAGCTACAGCAGGGCTTTGGGCAAGCAGTTTTATGGTTCTCTATAAAGGAATCGATGCAGTAACCGCTGCAAAATGGGCAGCACTATTTTACCTAGGAATCACAGTAGGTAGGTTTCTAGCTGGTTTTGTAACTGGAAAGTTAGGGAATAAAAAGATGATACGTCTTGGACAAGCCATTGCATTTCTCGGAACAATCATGATGTTACTGCCACTTGGAAACCTAGGTGCTTTGTTTGGACTAATCTTAATCGGACTTGGTTGTGCACCTATTTACCCAAGCCTACTTCACGAAACACCAGATAATTTTGGAGCTGACAAATCCCAATCGATCATGGGAATGCAAATGGCATGTGCTTATATTGGTACCACAATTATGGCACCCTTATTTGGTGTTATAGCAGAAAAAATCAGTATAAGTGTCTACCCATTTTATTTAATGATATTTACTGTGTTAATGTTTGTAATGGTAGAACGTGTGAATAAGCTTCACGGGAGATAACAAATATAGGAATATAGAATTATTAACTACCGTATATACTTAATCTTGAAATGTAGTTAATTTAGAGAAAGTATTGCGCGATAAGATTCAAAAAAGATTTACAAAAAGATATACAAAAGATTTACAAAAGCTGTATTTAAAATACTTATTAGAACTAAATAGTAAAAACACTATTAAAAACATTATCACAAGGAGGTTAAACAATGGAATTTTGCTGGATTACAATTAATGTTAGAAACATGGAAGAGTCGCTTCATTTTTATCATGAGATTATTGGCCTTAAAATAGCAGAGCGGTTTAAGATAGGAGACGAAACAGAAATAGCAATGCTAGGAGAAGTCGGAGGTACTAAAGTTGAATTAATCTGCAATAAAGATCATATCGTACAGAGTACCGGCCTATCTATAGGGTTTGAAGTTGATTCACTAGAGAAAGCGATGGAACTAATGCGCGAAAATAATATATCAATTCAAAGAGGACCAATTTCACCGAATCCATCGGTTAGCTTTTTCTTTATCAATGATCCAAATGGTCTCGAAGTACAGATTGTTCAACATAGCCATTAATAAGAAAAGAAAGAAATAAATCATCTTATTAAATAATGTATCATTCGTAGATTTTGTTATTAATAAGCATGGGCTCGATTACTTTATGAGCCTTCATGATTATTATGAAGATGAATTAAATATTAAAAACAACAAGAACATATTAATCTTATGAAATCTGAGTGGGTTAATTTTCTTAATACTTATCAATATCAAATGACTTACGAAGAACTCGATTCCCTTATTCAAAAGAACTAGTAGTTAACATTTAATATTGTGAAGGTTATCATATAGATTTACTTTATTTAATTTATGAATTATCTGTTAACATTTTGTTAAAATTGTCAGTATAATTTGATTTTTTATTTCTATTGAATTATAATATGTTTATACAAGTTGAAAAAATGTAAATACACTTGTCATAAAAGATTGTTCAGGTATATATTTCTACCAGAAATAATATACTTATCAAGTATATATTTTCTTAATTCATTACAAGTAAAAGAATGTGAAGCATACTTTTTCTTGTTAATAGATACTAAGATATATATAGAACAAATAAAATAAACAGGAGGATTAAAATATGAATAAATTATTTAAATGTACCGTTTGCGGTTATATCTATGAAGGAGAGAATGCTCCAGATGTATGTCCAAAATGTCTTCAGGGAGCTGACAAATTTGTTGAATTAAACGAAGAAGATGCTAACAAAGTGTATCGTTCAGATAAGTCAAACTCAATCCATATGCAGATTATTCGTTTAGCTGAGAAAATTGCAAAATTAAGTCAAGCTGGAATCGAAGATAATCTTGATCCAATGTGCGTAGCTGCTTTTACAAAGGCTAAGGACGAAGCTTGGACAATTAAACAAAGATCTAAAGCTGAGCTAGCTGGACATATGAGCAAGGGTAAATGGTAAAATAATTATAAACTTTAATATATCTTAAAAAAAGAAAGGGCATAAATAACTCGATTTATGCCGTTTCTTTTTCTATATCCAATTTCTTGTAAAATCAGGGTTGGTACTACACAAATTATTTTCAATTGCCTTATCTAAAATCCTTTTAACCAATTGGTAATAAAATACCAGATGTATTGAATTATTTCAATTTATATTATATCCTATAGTTAATATGTTAATCATTTCCTTTAGCTTACAATAGAGGGAGAAGTACCAATACTAATTAAATGGGGGAGACATATATGGAGTGGAGCTATAAGAATATATGCAGTTTATGGGAGTTCAGAAGAGAAGATATGAAAGAACGTAAGAAAAAAGGTAGAATGTTACATGTATTATCAATTGTCGCAGGTGGAATCCTCGCTATAATATGGCCATATAACAAAAATAGCTCTTTTTTATCTTTTTTTTTAATAATATGTGTCACTGTTATCATCTGTAATTTAATACATGCTATAGTTCATGAGACTGGTCACCTAATAGGCGGCTTAATTAGTGGATACCGTTTAATCTCCTTCCGAATTTTTTTATTAACTTTCGTGAAAATAGATAATCATTTTAAAATTAAGTTACAAAAGTTAAAAGGGACAGGTGGCCAGTGCCTTATGCTTCCTCCAAAAGGAATTGAATTCGCACACTGCCCATATTATCTGTACATTATGGGCGGTATCTTTTTTGATATGTTCATAACTATACTTGTATTTTTCAGTGCAGTTTGGTTGTGTAAAAGCCCTCTAATGAAATATTTATTACTAACTTATGTTGTATTTGGAATTCTCTTAGCAATTATCAACTATATTCCTTTACCAAATGTAACAACTGATGGTACCAATCTGCGAGCGATTCGACGAAATAAATTATTACTACAATCCTTTTTGCAACAGCTTGTTATTTATCAAACCTTGTGTGCTGGTAAAGATTTTCATGAATTTACGGAAGAAGAGATTGAGATTCCTAAAGATGCAGATATAACAGAGCCAATTAATAGTTTATTATTAAATATTCAGTACATGAAATGTCTAAAAATCAAAGATTTTAAAATGGCAGAGGACATGCTTTCTAAGATGGAAAGCGAATATGAAAGTATGACAAGACGTATGCAATTTACTATAGATGTGGAACGATTATATCTTTTATTGATTCAAGATGTTGATATCCGAGGCATAAAAACCCATTACAAAAATATAAAAAAAGATATGAAGAAAAATAAAAATATACCATCTGTCTTACGTACCTTATACGCTTACGAGAGAATAATTCATAAGGAAAAGAATAAAGTTATTCCGTTCATAAAAAGAATTAACGTAATGTTACATACTACTCCGATCAAACAGGAAATTCAACTAAATATTGAACTTATGGAATGGGTAGAAAAACAAATTATTGCCGCGGCATAATCTGAAATCCAATGGGGTATCAATTAATAATCAATCGTATAATATCATTTTCCACCCTATGTCTTGTAAAAAACCAAGGATATTCCAGAACTACTTATCCAAAGAAAGAACCTTGAGTTACATTTAATGAAATGTAGAAAGCTATGTGTATTTTAAACGCATAGCTTTCTTATTATTTATCTTTCTTCTTGTTTTCGTTTTTATTATTGTCTTTTTAATCATTGTCTTTTTATTATTGCCTTTTTATTATTGTCTTTTCTATCATTGTCATTTTATCATTGTTTTTTATCATTGTCTTTTCTATCATTGTATTTTTATCATTGTTTTTTATCATTGTCTTATCTACCATTGTCTTTTTATCATTGTCTTTTTTATGGTAAACTTTTGATGATTAGATATTTATGAAACGTCTTGTCATTCTCTATTTTTTCAATCTCCATAATTTCTACAAATCTATTCGATATTATAAAAGCATTCACAATTATCCTGATTAAACAAGGAGGTAGAATATAAGTTTAAGTAATTCAATCTTCATGTTGGAATCAGACTAACAAATTGATAAATAAGAGATTGTAAAGAATGAAAACAAAGATGAATAAAGAAATTAAAACTAAGATGAGTAAAAAAACTAAAACAATGATGAGTAAAGAAACTAAAACAAAGGTGAGTAAAGAAATTAAAACAAAGGTGAGTAAAGAAATTAAAACAAAGGTAAGTAAAGAATTCTAGCAAACAAATGCTCCATGTCATTAAACAGCGAGATATAGGAACAAATCCATCATTTTTGGAAAATGACGATAAGGGAGGAAATCAATTGGAACCAAGTATTAAGGAAAAAGAGTTTAAGATAGGGGGGATGACCTGCGTAAGTTGTGAGAATAGAATCGAGAGTCAGTTAAACCAAAACTTAGGAATAAAAAAAGCAGAAGTCAGTTACAGCAATGGAACAGCGCAGATATCCTATGACAGCGATATTATTACAATCAAAGAGATTATACAAATTATAGAAGATTCGGGTTATGAGGTAATAGAAGATTCCAGCACTCAAAAAAACAGTACCAATAATACTAATAAATTATTAGGTGCAGCAGTCATTATACTAGCTCTTTATACCATTAATAAGAGATTTGGGTTATTTGAGCTTTTTAACTTCTTTCCACAAGCAGAGGAAGGTATGGGCTATGGAATGTTATTTATCATTGGGCTGTTAACCTCTGTACACTGCGTTGCAATGTGTGGTGGAATAAATCTCTCACAATGTATCCCACAAGCTACAAAACAAAGAGGACAAGATGGAAAGCTAACATCACTTAGACCAAGCTTACTGTATAATTTGGGAAGAGTAATCTCTTATACTGTAATCGGCGGTATTGTAGGAGCGCTTGGCTCCGTAATTAGTTTTTCCGGAAGTTTTAAAGGTATTGTTCAAATAGTGGCAGGGGTTTTTATGGTGATCATGGGATTAAATATGTTAAATATCTTTCCATGGCTTAGAAAATTAAACCCACGAATGCCAAAAATATTTGCTAGGAAAATAAAGACAGAAAAAAACAGTAATAGTCCATTCTATGTCGGCTTACTGAATGGTCTTATGCCATGCGGACCATTGCAGGCGATGCAGCTTTATGCTTTATCTACAGGTAATCCATTAAAAGGTGCTCTTTCCATGCTTTTATTCAGTTTGGGAACCGTCCCATTAATGTTTGGGTTAGGCGTATTGAGTTCTGTACTTAGCCAAAAATTTACGAAGAAAGTTATGACAGCTGGTGCAGTTTTGGTTGTTGTTCTCGGAGCCTCCATGTTTCATAGCGGACTTAGTTTATCAGGCTTTGCTGCATCACCATTTGGTCAGTCTGCTAATAGTAACGTAGCGAAAATTCAAGATGGTGTCCAGATAGTAAATACCACTCTAAATCCAGGTCGATACGAACCAATAACCGTTCAAGCTGGAATACCTGTGAAATGGATAATTACAGCTGAAAATGGAAGTATAAATGGATGTAACAATCGAATTTATATTCGAGAGTACGGTATTGAAAAGAAATTTGAAATTGGAGAAAATGTAATTGAGTTTACACCTGAGAAAGCAGGAACATATCGTTACAGCTGTTGGATGGGTATGATTCGAAGTACAATCACTGTACTAGAAGAAGGCGAAACAGCTCCGCCTTCTGGAGAAGAAGTACAGGAGGATTACAATGATTCTTATTATGATTCTAATCTTTTTGATGATACCGTTCAAGAAAAGGAACCAGCAGGATATCAGATTCCTGTAGACAATGTTGTAATTGCAGAGAAAAATGGTGATAAACAGACAGTAGAAATAAATGTAACGGAATCAGGATTCAGCCCAGCTTTAATCATTATGGAGTCTGCCGTTGAAACTGAATGGAATATCCATGCAGAATCTTTAAATGAAGGAAATAAAACACTGTTATTTCCGTTTTATGAAACAATCATACCTCTGGATGAGGGAGATAACCGCTTGTATGTCTTACCAATTACAGATTTTGATTTCTCCACTATAGATTATAATTTCTTTGGGTTTGTTAAAGTAGTGGATGATATCGATGATATCGATCTAGATGCCATAAAAGAACAAGTGCGAGGCTATGAAACTTACAAATGGAATTATAATGAGATAGGATATGGTGGAGGTGGGGGTGCTAGCTGCCATTAGATAATCAACTGGCATTAATACAATTACTTATAGTCGACGAAATTAATTATTTCGTATTAATTACGTCGTATTAAATATATCGTTATATTGTTTCAATATCAATTATATCGTATCAATTATGTCGAATACCATTAACATAAAAAGGGAGAGCATGACTATGTCAAAATTAAAAAAAGATAACAAAAAAAGTAAAAAAATCAATTCCACAACAATCATTTTAACATTGGCTTTATTGCTATTGGTAGGATTTACAGTAGTAAATAAATTAAATAACTCAAACGATAAGGAGAAAACTTCCTCAAGTAATAAACAGGGGAAAACTGTACTTAATGATAATGGGGATCTTGTTATTACGAAAAGTGATATTTCATCAAAAGCAACTTTTTATCCAGTAGAGGTTGATGGAACAAAATTAGAAGTGATTGCTGTAGAAGCTCCTGACGGTACAATCCGAACAGCTTTTAACACATGTCAGGTTTGTTTTAGCTCCGGAAGGGGATATTATGTTCAACAAAATGATTTATTAATATGCCAAAATTGTGGTAATCGTTTTAAAACCAGTGATGTAGAAGTTTCTAGAGGTGGCTGTAATCCAGTGCCTATTTTCGATGAAGAAAAAACTGTAAATGACGATACGATAGTTATCTCTAATGATTATCTAAAAGAAGCGAAACAAATCTTTGCAAACTGGAAAAAAGGATTTTAGTACGTATTGAAAAGATATAGACAACAGTAGTAAGTAATTTTGATTTAACAGCAGTAGTAAGAAATATTGACATAACAAGGAAAAGTCACTTCGTGGGCTTTTCCTTATTATGAATAAGAGAGAAGATTGAAGTTCAAGGATACAACGTGGTATAATTTTTTAAAAGCAAATTAAGGTTATAAAATTATTTAAGTAGTTGGAGGTCTAACATGAAACAAAAGAATATTCTAGTTGTTGATGATGAGCCAAAGATTTTGGAGGTAGTTGCTTCTTTTTTGGAAAGTCAAGACTATCAGGTATTCCAGGCAGAAAACGGAGCAAAAGCATTTGAAATCTTCGAAAAAGAGAATATATCATTGATTATACTAGACCTAATGCTACCAGATATCACTGGAGAGGAGATATGTAAAAAAATCCGCAAAACATCCAGGGTCCCAATTATCATGCTTACCGCAAAAGTAGAAGAAAATAATCTCCTAGAAGGACTGGAAATTGGTGCAGATGATTATATAACAAAACCATTTCGTTTAAAAGAGCTATTAGCACGAGTGAAAGCTGTTCTTAGAAGAACGAGTGAAGAACTTGTTCCTCTCTTTAACAAAATTTCTTTTGATAACGATAATCTTATCATTGATTTTGGAAAGGATCTGGTTTTGAAAAATCAGAGTCCTGTGAATCTTACACCAACCGAATTTAATATTTTATCAGCCTTAATAAAATATCCTGGAAAAGTTTTTACCAGAGAAGAACTGATTGAATTTGCTCTAGGAAGTGAGTTTGAAGGGTTTGACCGGGCGGTGGACAGTCATATTAAGAATTTAAGACAAAAAATCGAAGATAATCCCCGTACCCCTAAATATGTATTAACCATTCATGGTAAAGGGTATAAATTTGGAGGTGAATAGAGTGAAAAAAAAGAGTCTAAAGACGCAACTTTCACTGGCCATTGCTTTAGTTGTTTTAATAACAGTAGCTCTAATAAGCGTATTATCCAATATATTTATAAATAAAAAATTTAAAGACTATATAGCACAGCAGCAAAAACAGCAAACAGAAGATCTAGTATCAAGTCTTAGTCAACAATACAATAAGTGGACTAGGACTTGGAATACAGACTTTATTCATACGATAGGAATGTATGCCTTATACGATGGTTTTATCATCAAGGTTTATGAAAACGATGGTGCTTCTGTATGGGATGCTGAACTGCACGATATGTCCTTGTGTACACAGGTTATGGCAGATATATCAAAACGAATGCAAAAAAAATATCCAAGAATGAATGGCGAATTTACTACAAAAGAATATAAGTTAAAGCAGGGAAAGGATGAGGTCGGAATGGTATCTATCAGTTACTATGGACCTTATTTTCTTAGTGAAAATGACTTCAAGTTTTTAAGCGCTTTAAATACTATTCTTGTAAGCATTGGTTCAGTTTCTTTATTATTTGCTGTTTACATTGGATGGATGTTGGCAAGAAAAATTAGTGGGCCTATTACCAAAACGGTGAAAATGACTACAGAAATTGCTGAAGGTAATTATGAGATACGTTTTTCAGAACATACAGGCACAAAAGAGCTGGATGCATTAGTTTCCTCAATCAATAATTTAGCCAGTTCCTTAGAAAAACAAGAAGGTATAAGAAAACAGTTAACTTCTGATGTTTCTCATGAACTTCGTACACCATTGACTACAATTGGAACACATATAGAGGCCATGATAGAAGGTGTATGGGAACCAACAACGGAGCGATTAAAAAGTTGCTATGAAGAAATCAATCGTATAACAAATCTGGTGAAAGATTTGGAGCAACTTGCAAAAGTAGAAAATGATAATTTGAAGCTAAACATTACTTCCGTTAATATATTAGAGGTTATTGATACAATAAAAGATAACTTTGAAACAGAGATCTATAATAAGAGTTTGGATGTGTCAGTAATCGGGACTGCTAGTACTATACTAGTAGATAAAGAACGAATAAGTCAGGTAATTATAAATCTGTTATCAAATGCTATTAAATATACTCCGGACTTTGGTAAAATAGTAATCTCTTTAGAAGACTATGAAACAAATCTCGTTATCCAGATGAAGGATAATGGAATTGGAATACCAGAAGAAGAGTTACCATTTATTTTTGAACGTTTTTATAGAGCAGATAAATCAAGAAATAGAAGAACCGGGGGAGCAGGAATAGGTTTAGCCATAGTAAAATCTGTTGTTCACTCTCATGGTGGAAAGGTAGAAGTATCAAGTAAGTTAGAGACAGGAACTGTTTTCCGAGTTATATTGCCAAGAAAGTAGATGTATATAATTTGATGTCATTAATTTGATATAACCAAAAAGATAAGAAAAGATAAGAGATTGCTTACTTTAGCTATATATTAAAAGTCATGCGTTAAAAGTTACGCATGACTTTTAATATTTCTTTTGCCATTTTAAGACAAAATATGTATACGCATTATCTATAGTTTGTTATAATAATGGCACTAGTATTTTTGTACTATTTCTATAAAGAAGGGTCTTAACAGAGAAAACTATATGTTATTTACCTTACTAATATGAAAGAGGAGACATTTATGAAGAAAAAAATAGCCCTATTGCTTTGTTTTGTTTTCATAATACAACTGCAATTTGTAGGTTGTAAAAAAGCACCTGACGCAGATGTAAGTCAATTAAAAGATAATGAAATCACAAATGGATTAGTTGAAAACTTAGATCCAGGTAAGAAAGAAGACGAGAAAAAAGAAGAAAGTACTATCCTCACTGTAAATGATTTAAAGAATAATTATACTACCTCCGAGACCTATGAAGAGCCGATGTATGGACTGAAAAAAGAAGAAGTTATCTCTTGCCCTGTTCAATTTACTCCGCCAGAAGGTGCCGAACTTACGGAATATGCCAATGTATATTTAGATTCTAATTTAACGATCCCAGCCGGAACGGAAGTCTCCTATGATAGTAACACACAAAAAATAAATTTAACACCTCCTAGAAAACCTGTTTATCAGCCTGTAACTAAGATGTTTTCTATCGTTAAAAATGAAGGTTGGGGCTATGCCAATACATATTATCTAGCTTATTTCTATGATTTAAAAACAGGAGAAAAACTAGAAAAACCGCAAATCACTATTTTCACCATAGAAAGAGAATTAAAGTCACCATTTCTTAAATATGAGATAAAAGATGGAAACATTCGATATTACTGGGATGAGATTCCAGGAGCAGTTGAATATGTTCTTAGCTTTGTTAAGAAAGAGGAAACCCAGTTTGATTTTCTTTCCTTTAAAAAAGTAGCAGATTTAGAATATATCGATAAAGATATTTTGGAAATGGGAGTCCATAAATTAATTAACTTCAAATATAGATTAAATGACGACAATGATCTTAACCTCTACTATGTAACGGTTATGGCAATTGATAAAGATGGTAACGCCTCCAATGCGAGCAATATGATTTCCATTGATTCCTTTCGCAATCAGCTACCGTTTCGAGCACTTAGCCTAACAGAAGAAGGGGTTAGCTCTATAGCGGATCAAATTAATTTACTAGGAAACAGACGTCTTGTAGAAATGTGCGACGGCAGCACGGTCCTTTATACCGTTACTTATGATATTGAGCACGCAAGAATTACACAATTGTCTGATATTGTGTTTAACCTAGAAGGGGAAGACAGAACATTATTAGCACTGGACTCTTATATCGATGGAACGGATTTAAAATTAATTTCCTTAGTTAAGAATTTTGATGAAGCTACAATGGAATCTGAATTGAAGTTACTCTATGAGCAAACACAAGCCTCAAAAGGTAATGCCGGTGTCATGAATACACCAGAGTTTACTTTAATAGAAGAAGACGACACTAAGGAATCTTCAGTAGTTTCCCCAACCGAAGACGAAATTATAGTGAAAAATGATAACTTTCCTGTATTTGCTTCTAGTGCCTTAACAGAATACCTTGCTAGACACATGCTATTAAATGAAGAAATAATCAGCTTAAAAGACTTCAAAGAAGCATCGGATATTGATTTATTATGGGATTCTTTGTACGAAGCAATCTATCAAAATCCTTTGATCCTAGGTGTAAGCAGTTTTCAATATAATCGTTTCAGTAAAACATTGATGATTGAATATGAACAAGACAGGGCAGAACAGGAAAAGAAGCAAGAAGAGATTAAAAAGGAAGTAATCAGAGTTGTTAATGAGATTATTACCCCACAGATGACAGATATTGAGAAAGAATTCGCGATCAATCAATATTTATGTGATATTGCAGAATACGATACTGCGGCTTTAGATAATGCGATGGAAAATAACTTTATACCGGATTCTTCTTTCCGTGATTCCTTTACACCGTACGGAGTACTGATTAATAAAAGAGGCGTTTGCGCAAGTTATGCTGCTGCATTTAAGTTATTAGCAGAACAAGCGGGACTTAATTGTCTTGTTATAACAGGCAATTTAAATGGTAATCTACCGCATGCCTGGAATCGAGTATTAGTAGATAACGAGTGGAAAACTGTGGATTCCACAAATAATGATAATGAAGAATTATTTAACGCTTTATTAAATCTACCGGATTCGGTTGCAGCAAAGGTGTTAGTCGAGGATGATCGCTACATCTCAAATCAAAAATATGGAGATTTCACCTCCGTGAAGGAAGATGCAGAATACTATAGGGTAAGTAACCAATATTTTAGTAAAAGTACGATTGCAGACAGCCTTGCAAAAGAACTATTAGCAACTGGTACTGTAACCCTTCGAACAGATTATGATTTATCCGACGAGGAATTTAATGATATTGTTCTTTCAGTGATTGAGACCGCAAAATTAGAAAACAAACTAGATAAATTATATGGTGGTTACTGGCTTGGTGTTATCTATTTGTCTATTAATAACTAAAGTAGAATGCCGCATATGGGGAACCTAGTAAAATATACGAACTTTCCACATACACGATGTACGTTTACGAATTCGGTATTAACAGGAGTGTTACACTATATATTGGTACAGCGAGTGGCATTGTTGACAGTTTTGAGGTTAGAAATCTACTTGTGAAATAGTAATCCTATTTTAAGCAAAGAATAAGAGTATGTAAGCAAAGAAAAGCCTATTGTAAAATGGGCTTTTCTCTTTGGATAACGAAACATATATCATATTGGATGGACCAAAGGGGATTTCTATGATAGAATAGCGTTTAATGATTATTTTACTAGAAGGAGAGTACACAATGGAAAAAATAAAATTAGCACTACTCGGCTGTGGCTATCTGAATGAAATCGTTGCCAATGCTTTAAAGGATGGCTATCTGCCAGAATATGAACTTGTCGCTGTATTTGGAAGAACTTACGCTCGCACCAAAGCCTTTGCTGATCATTTTGGATGCAAAGCATGTACTGATATAAATGAACTAATGGAGATGAAACCAGATTTTATTGCAGAAGCAGCATCTGTTAAGGCTGTCAGAGATTATAGTGAAACCATACTAGAAGGTGGTTCCAATCTTGTTGTACTGTCAATTGGAGCTTTTGCAGACGGGGAATTCTATGAACGTGTTAAGGCTACAGCAGCACGTAATAAGCGCCGTGTATATATTGCTAGTGGTGCGGTAGGAGGCTTTGATGTTTTACGTACGGCAGCTCTCATGAGCCCGATTACGGCCTCTTTCACTTCCCAAAAAGCGCCGGGTTCACTTTATTATACTCCACTTTACAAAGATGGATTGCTTGATATTAAAGAACGAGAGCAAGTATTTCATGGTACCACGAAGGAAGCCATTGCTATCCTTCCAACCCATGTGAACGTAGCAGTAGCAACTGCCCTTGCCAGTGCAGGCCCTGAAAACACCATTATTAATATCGATGCAGTCCCTGGTTTTAGAGGAGATGAGTATAAAATTGAAATACAAGGCGACGAGGTAAGAACAGAACTTAACATCTATTCACGAACCAGTAAAATTGCAGCCTGGAGCGTAGTAGCCGTTCTGCAAAATGCCGTAGCACCAATTGTATTTTAGGAGGTAGGAGAGTATGTTTAATAAATTAGTTGCAATCGAACCAGTTAGCTTAATTCCATCTGCGGAACAAAAACTTTATGATTATGCGAAAGAAGTAATCTTATTTGATGATATCCCAAAGGATAATAATGAAATCATTCACCGAATCGGTGATGCCGATGCTGTTTTACTTAGCTATACCAGCAGTATTGATAAAGAAGTTCTAAATGCCTGCCCAAATATCCGATATATCGGTATGTGCTGTAGCTTATATTCACCGGAAAGCGCGAATGTAGACATTCTTACCGCCAATTCTAAAAATATCACTGTCTATGGAATACGTGATTATGGCGACCAGGGAGTTGTGGAATATGTAATCAGCGAACTTGTTCGGTACTTACATGGGTTCGGTGAGAAACAATGGAAGGAACTTCCGATAGAGATTACAGATTTAAAAGTAGGAATCGTAGGCCTTGGTACTTCCGGGCAAATGATAGCCGTAGCACTTCAGGCTCTTGGCGCAGATTTATATTATTATAGCCGCACCCGTAAACCGGAAGAGGAGGCAAGAGATATAAAATATCTACCATTGAATGAATTACTTCAGACCGTAGATGTAGTTTGCACCTGTCTGAATAAAAATGTAATCTTATTCCATGAAGAACAATTTGAATGTCTTGGTAATCATAAGATCATGTTTAATACTTCAATAGGTCCATCCCATGACATTCCTGCACTTACCAAATGGCTTTCCCATGGTGATAATGAATTTTTCTGTGATACCGCTGGCGCATTAGGAGATACTACTGGTGAGCTATTATCACATCCTCATGTAAATTGTATGAAAGTATCTACCGGAAGGACAAAGCAAGCCTTTGATCGTCTGAGTGAAAAGGTGTTGAATAATATTGAGACATTCTTAAAAGAAAATAATATGTAACTGATTTGAAGAAGCCCGCTACCACGGGCTTCTGTGGTTTAAATATAAAATATAACCGGAGGGCAACCGATGTTAGAGCATGATATCTATAAAGCAATTGCTGGTGAAGAAACAATTGCAGGGCTTGCATACACAAACGAAGAAATTGTTGATACTAAAATAAATCGGATAGAATTTGATGGGATTGTCTTCTCAAAATGCCGATTTGTTAACTGCGATTTTAGTGGTAGTTCGTTTTTGAATGTAGCATTTTTAAATTGTGATTTGTCGAATTGCAGATTTCAGAATTGCTATTTTAGGGACACCAAATTAAATGAGTGTAAAGGAGATGGGAGTAATTTCAGCCAAAGTTCATTACACAGGGTTATATTTGAAAGTGGTTCGTTTCATTATTCAAATTTTACCAATATTCTAAGTGATAATTGCTGTATGTCTAATGTGGATTTTTGTGATTCAGCATTCCAAGAAATGAAGATTAAAAAAATACTTTTCCACACAGTGAATTTATCAAGATGTGATTTCTTCAGAACAAAATTAAAAGGTATTGATTTGTCTACCTGTAATTTAGAGGGGATAACAGTATCCGATACTTTTAAAGAATTACAAGGAGCCAAAATCAGTGCTATACAAGCTATGGATATTGTGCAGTTACTTGGTATTAAAATTGTGTAAAATCTATAAAAATCAAAGACTACAAATAGAGTTAAGAACACCCATAATGTAACATAATATGGAACTTTTGTACCATATGTATCGTCTAAACTATGAAAAATATAAACAAGAATAAAGAGTATAAAGCATAGGATGGGAGATGTATTCTTATATGACTAAATTAAAACGTAATAGAAAAACCAAAATAATATCCATATGTTTAATTTTTATCATTGCATTGATAGCAGCAAAATGTGGTGTTTACGGATATCTAGCCAATTCCTTTCAGAAAGTTAAAGTATATAGTAGGGATGAACTTATAGCAAAAATCGCATATAAGGATGTAATGGAAACAAGCGCAAAAACGAATGAAAAAATTGCGCAAGTCGGTACATATAAGGAGCTTCTTTCCATTCTTTATTCCATGAATATGTTATCGTTAAATAATAATTCATGGGGAATTTTTAAAGGAGCAAAAATTTTGACAGAAAGTAGCGTCAGCGACATACCTGTTAATAATACTGGATATTCCCAAACAAATATTCAAGTATCCGGTGTTGATGAATCTGATATTATAAAAAATGATGGACATTACATCTATTACCTAAACGAAGGTGTACTTAGTATATTTGATACATCCAAAGAATTACCTGATTTAATAAGTAAAACAAAGATCGACGATAATACCAAGACATTATATGATATGTATATTTCAGGTGATATTCTAGTTCTCTGCGGAGGGAAATATGAAGTTTTTAATAATAGATCGGATTCTTCTAATTCCTATGCGGATTATAATGAAATGACAGAAGCAAATACTTCACAATCCTATGATATATTCACAGTGTTTGCGGTGTATGATATAAGTGATAGAAAATTTCCTTCCTTAAAACGTACCATAGAAATCGATGGAAATGACGTTTCGACGAGACTGATTGGGAATAATCTGTATTTTGTGACCAATAAGAACTTATCTTATATTAGAGGTAATAAAGTAAATGATTATGAAATACTTCCAATGTACAGAGATACTGCCGATTCAACGGAATTAAAAGTAATTCAACCTGCTGATATTTCCTATTTTCCTGATAGTAAAGTGGCACAATATTTGTTAGTCGGAACATTCGATATCACAAAAGATGATGCTGTTGTTCCACAAGCATATCTTGGTTCAGGTAAAGAAGTGTATATGAATACAAATTCCATATATATCAGCAGGGAAATAGATAGGCCCCGTGTATATGAAGAATCTTTATCCACTGAGGCTATCGCCTTTTCTTTAACCACTGAGATTTACAGGTTCGCGATTAGTGGTATGGATATT
This sequence comes from Lachnoclostridium phytofermentans ISDg, assembly GCF_000018685.1. Classification (NCBI taxonomy): domain Bacteria; kingdom Bacillati; phylum Bacillota; class Clostridia; order Lachnospirales; family Lachnospiraceae; genus Lachnoclostridium; species Lachnoclostridium phytofermentans. Next base: position 2,630,861 of record NC_010001.1, read on the forward strand.
AAATTTATTGCTAGTACTGAAATATCCGGAAAACTGATAAATCAATATTCGATGGATGAATACAATGGGATCTTAAGGGTCGCATTCGACAGGTATATGGACGGAAACGGAAATGGTATCACTATGATAGATATCAATACTATGAAGCCGATTGCTTCCATAACAGGACTTGCCATTAATGATAGGATTACTTCGGTCCGCTTTATGAAGGATGTAGCATATATGGTAACATCCCGTAATGAGAATCCACTTTTTGTATTTAACCTTTCAAATCCTATAAAACCATTAAAGACAGGAGAATTAAATGTACCGGGATTCAGTCAATATTTACACCCTGTTGGGGATCAGTATTTACTAGGATTTGGCAGAAACATGGAAGAAAAGTTTTATTTAGATGAGAAGAAAAAAAAAGTCTATACCGGGGAAATGTTGGATGTAGGGTTTCAATTGAGTTTGTTTGATGTGCGTGATTTATTTAACCCGCAGGAATTGTCTGCAATAGCTTACAATGAAACTTCCAACAGTCCAGCTAGTTATAACCCGCATTGCATTATGGCTGATGCAGAAAATAATATTATTGCATTTCCAATATTTTTTAGAGACAGATGGCTTGGAGAATTAGGTACCGTTGTAAAGATAGATCCTTCTTCTGGGCTAACAACAGTTGCAGAAATTGAAATGCTTACAGATAATATACATGACACTCGTTTTTGCTATACGAACGATAAATTATATTTATTAACAGAGAGTAATATATCAGTATATAGCTATCCTGAGTGTGAATTTATTAATCAAGTTTTCTATTAATGATGGCATCAATTTCTTTTATGCGTCACAGGATTCATGATGAATTTTAGTCATGGAAAAGATCATAATTGTTGTTATGAAAAATGGATGAGAATAGTACCTGTTGTTATAAAACAATCGATGTTAAAAAATATAAGTGACACAAATACCTAATAATTTAAAATGAAAAGCATACATACGGCTTGATAGAAGGGCATACATACAACTTAATAGAAAAGCATTTATATGACTTAATAAAAGAGCATACATACGACTTAATAGAAAAGCAACAGAGTGCAGTTCAAATGAACTGCACTCTGTTTTACATAGCAAGGAAAAGTTCTCTAAACTTATTTTTCTTGTAATTCTTTATGGCTCGATTCCCCATACAAGCTTATTGCTTAAATATCCCGTAACTTTGTCAGAATTAACGTATTGGCTACTGGATGCATTAAATGAGTAATCATCTGCTTGGTTGTAATTTGACCAATTCGACTTAGCAAATCTTGCTTGAATTTCTGCATTTTGCCCAGCTTTTAACGTTCCAGCAGAAGCAGTAAAGGAAATCTCCAAGTAATAATCAGCTCCGCTAACTGGTTTAGCAAGCTTAACAAATTCACCTTTTACGTTTTCACTACCAACACTTGCCCAATCACACCAGAAGTTCTGTGATATTTCTCCATCAATCGTATAGTAATAACGAAGTTTTATATCACTTAGATTGATATCTGTGTTTCCAGTGTTAATCAGCTTAAATTTAGGTGATATTCCATTGGTGGATGCGCTCGTATTTCCGTTAAAGGCTTGAATTACTAAATTTCCTGTAATTACGGGAGCAGTGGTATCTATGACATTCAATGTTAATACAGGGTTGTTTCCAGCACTAAATTGGAATGTTAATTTGCTTTCCCCAAGTGATAGTGTAGATAGATAGGATTTTTGTAAAACAATTGTATTGCCCGATACCGTATAATCTTTATTTAGTAAAAGTTTATTACTATTATTTAGAACACTTACAAGCGAAAGCCCATTTAAGTTGACCGTTACGTTGATATTTTGCTGCTTATCAACTGCTTTATCAAAGGTTGCATTAACCGGAGTAATTGTAGCACTTGGCGTTGAATCTACGACATTAACTTTTAAAACAGGATCTTTCCCTTTGTCAAAGTCAAAGACGATAGAACTTTCACCCGTTGGTAATTGTGAGAGGAAAGTTTTCTTTAATATAAGATTATTTCCGCTTAATGTGTAATCAACATTTATTTTTAATGTGGTGGTACCTAGTTTAAGTGAATTTAAAGTATTTCCATTAAACACAATCGAAATTGTTTTATCGCTTTGATTTGGTGTATATTTATCAAATGTTATAGAAGTCGGCGTGATTGTCGAGCTTGGTGTTTGATCATCAACTTTTAGGTTAGGTAACTCATCCAACGTAATAACATAATTGCTTTGATAAAGCTCTTTTAATGTTTTTGTATAATTATTTGCAGAACTCATGAGATACTCACCATACCATGGGCAGAAATATAACCAACCCGATTTTTCCTCGGTTAGATTTTGAAGACTTGGTACTGTGTCATTTTCTGTCATGGCAACCATCTTCTTTCCATTGGTTAAATCAACGAGTTGATAGAAGATAGTCGTAATAGCATCTTCGTTCGGAACACCGGATAATCCGTCATAGCGGTTATAGACTGTATTGTACTTATCATACCCGACGATATCTACCAAATTATCACCAGGATACCAAGCAGGAGAGGTACTGTAAACATAGCTGTTATACGTCCAAATTATATTATGTAATCCATATGTTTGTGTCAGCCTAGTATATAACATTTCCCATAATTGTTTATAAACTTTTGCACCTGCGGAAGCCCACCAGAACCACGCACCTTCACCATTTGCTCCGCCATTACCTTCTGCCTCGTGATATGGGCGTAAAATGATAGGTACGTTGTTTTGCTGTAATATCAGTAGCTGTTTTGCTAAATCATCAATTGTCAGCATTACATATTGGTATTCTTTTGTCCCAGGAATAACAGCATTTGCAGTTTTAAAATTTGTTTCCGTTGGCTTATAGGTTGTCTTTTGCCAATCCACAAAATCACCAAGCTTATAGGAATTAAAATCTTTTGGAACAGTAATATGCCAGCATCCCGTTGCAATACCATTTTTATTATTAACCCAATCTATAATACGATTTGTTGTACCATCTTCCCAACCGTATAATGGATTATAGTTCATAAAATCAAACCCTCTAATCGCTGGATACTTACCTGTTAAATTGTGAATCCAATCAAACTCTAATTCTGAATTACCGTTATTTCCACCACCATAGATCTCTTGTTGGCCAGAGATGATATGTTTACCGTAAACCTCCGTTAAGTATTTCATTAGAAGTTTTGTTTCTGATGTTGCCTGGCTATCGGTAAGGGTTGGCGCTACATTTAAACTATCTAGTTTAGCATAATCCACGGTGAATGTATCAAAATAAGCGAATCCCCAACCAGCCTTAATTTGTATCGTGTTGCTACCTTTGGTCAATTTATAAATACCAAAATTAAAATCTGACCACACTGTAGTATATGGCAACATAAAGGAACCTTTATTGATACCATTTACGCTTAAGTATTGGAGTCTGCCATCCGTACTTAACTCTTGCATATAACGAGTAGATATCGTATACATACCTGTCTCTGGAACAGTGACATCGAAAGTTAATGTACCTGAGTTCTGCATCCAAACAAATCCTGCTCCCGAGTATCCAGGCTTTGGTTGTCCATATATTGCCGTCACAACTTGTAACTCAGATGATAGTCGCGTATTTTCGCTTTCGATAACGAACAACGCAGTGCCTGCACTGACCGGTACTGTAATAAAACTAAACAGTAGTGATAGTGCGATGATAAACGTACTTACTTTTTTAACTAGACCTTTCATTTTTATACTCCTTCCTTGTATTAACTTTGATGTATTCAAAGTTAATGAATAAAATAAATTGTTATATAACACCCTACAAAGTAAAAATAGCACAATTCCCATTATTTGTAAATATTCATGGTACATATCGAATAAAAAATATCTACTTGACTGTAAAGCAGTGCTTCAACTATAATATTGTCATACAGTTGAGTCATTATTCAACTATAACGATAGAGTAAAATGTGAAATAACAGAGTTCATCCACTTAGTGAATAGCTTTGTAATTCGATATGCAGATATTGTACATGCGGCTCTATGTTTCAAGCTATGGAAAGGCAGGGTTAGGAATATGAGAGAATCAGATATTAACTGTGATTGTGATGTTATCCATGCTAATATTGTTGAAAAAGTCAGACAATCTATGCCAGATGAAGACGAGCTATATGATTTATCAGATTTTTTTAAAGTATTAGGGGATAGCACACGTGCGAGAATTATTAGTGCATTAGATATTAATGAGATGTGTGTATGCGATTTGGCAGTATTATTAAATATGACGAAATCAGCGATATCACATCAATTAAGATCATTAAAAGAAGCGAATTTAGTTAAATTCCGAAAAGAAGGAAAAGTTGTTTTTTATTCCTTAACTGACGATCATGTCAAAGATATCTTCGAAAAAGGATTAGAGCATATTAGAGAAAAGTTATATTAGATATTGGTCTGAATATTCCGTACTGATATTATATAAACTGCTGAGTGTTCTTGACTCTAACACATGCTTAGTAGGTACAGATATCATAATTATCAAGACGAGGGAGAGGAATATGGAAACACAAAATATACTAAACTTTGAATCATTAGAAAATAATATCATAGATGTAATAAAAGAAGAACAAATTAAATTAGGCTACAGAGAAGAAACCTTACGATTATATTATCCTATGGAATCCATAAATAATTTATTAGGTGCAGTTCTAACAATAGACAAGCTTTCAGAGGTTTTATATGAGTTTTGCATCTATTTAAAAGACCGTTTCGGCGACGTAGAGTATTACCGCAATAATACACGTTACTGTTTTGTTATTCCACCAAAAGGTGTTACTTTTGTCCATGAAGAAGTAAAAGACCCGATTTTTTTACAAGAATTTATAGAGACAATAAGCACGCATGATTGCAGCTTAGATGATATTTTATCGGTATTTCATCGTTATTCTGACAATGTCATATGCGATAAAGTAGACAATGGAGAATTTGATTATTTGATATGCTTTGAAAATGAGGTACCAGATGCATATCGTTATTGCATAAAATTTGAAGATTGCCATGCGATCTATCATAGGTATACTTATACTGATTATGTTAATTTTGGGTTCTAATTATTTGATTGTGATTATTATTTATAGCAAATTCTTGATTATTTCCTAATTGAAAAGCTTATACCGAATAACAGTTCATAATTATTTCTAAATATGTTTGAGGTTGCATTGTTATTAAATGAATGCTATTATTCATGACAAATGAATTGGACTGCCAATTCCTCTTGTTTATTTCCATTATAAAATATCTAGTGGAGAATATAAGGTTTTTGGTAGAGGGGGGAGGTTTTATTTATGAAATTCAAGCGTGATTACTACAAACCAGAAAATGAAAGAGCATTATGTGACTTTTTCGAACAAATGAATAATGATTCTAATTGTAATACATCAAGGATAGTTTGGGAATTGCTCCGCAATGCGCCTTATTTTGAAATGTTTCAATTGGATAAGATAGGACTGTGGTATGAGGATAACAATTTAGTTGCTTCCTTACAGCTACTAAGCCCCTGGCCAGGTTCTGTTATAGTTGATAATAGAAGTGATATAGAGAATTTACTGCTAGATATCATTCATTATGCAGAAGAAACATTTTGTGGTTTGAAAGAGAACAAAAAACATTTAGTTTTCTATGTCGATGAGAAAGAGGATAACCTACGTACCCAGACAGGGCTGTTAGAACCAATGGTAACTGCAAAGGAATATCGTAAATCAGGTTTAGGAAAAGCTTGTGTATATAATTCAATAAAAATATTGCAATCGTATGGTTGCAAGAAGGTGTTTGTAGACCCTGATGAAGAGCCATACAATTATTATTGTAAGATAGGGTTTGAAGGGATGGACTACACACAATGTTATGAGAAAGTATTTGAATAGTAAGTATTTTTTAAGCAAGTGGGTTTTTGATTTAAAAAACCATGTCTTCCATTTTTGAAATATCTATTTGAAATAAAGTAGAAGAGAAGCGGTCAGGATTGATATGTTCCTCCTTGTAATAAACAGTTTTTATTATTTAACTGTCTACCACAAGGTGGCATATCATATCCTGACCGCTTTTATAAATTTCATTTGCTATCTTTAGAACAAAAATTTCTAAAATACATATTAATCAAATACATTCTTGAATTCAATTATGAGTAATAATGATTCTACAATTTCTTAGCAAACCGTATTCCGATGCTAAAAATAGTATGATTTACTTATTCTTAAGATTCTTAAATACCTTTACTAATTCATACCAAAAAACAGATATGACAGCTATTCCAAATGCCCTGATGAATTGACTGGCTGATAAGGACGCAAGCTTTAAAAATCCAGTCAGTGGAGTATAAAGTATAGCTAGTAGTCCTAAAACAGTAACTACAGCCACTATCCACATTACCTTGTCTTTTGCAAGCCGAATAAATGACTTTACCGCAAAATCATGGTCTGAGCTATTCACTATTACTAGAAACAAATTGGATAATATAATGATTGTAAGTCCCATTGCACGAGCCAAAGATGCATTGTCTTGATTTCCTGCTAGAACCGTAAAATAAGTTGCAAAAGAAGTTGCAAAAATCACAACACCCTGAAGAACACTCTTAAGCAGCATTTTAGAGTTTATTAGCTTTTCTTTTGGATTGCGTGGTTTACGTTCCATAATATCGTACTCAGCAGGTTGTCGCTCTAAAACAATAGAACAAGTTGGATCAATAACCAATTCAAGTAAGACTACATGAAGAGGTAATAAAAATAATGCAGCTGGTGATATACCAAGCATAGGGGCTAAAAGTGAAGCAAATGCAATTGGGATATGAATAGTGAAGATATATCCAACTGCCTTACGGATATTGTCGTAAATTCTTCGACCATCCTTAACCGTTTCAACGATTGTGGTAAAGTTATCGTCCATTAAGATAAGATCTGCTGCTTCACGAGAAACCTCACTGCCACGTTTACCCATAGCAATTCCGATATCCGCATATTTTAAAGCAGGTGCATCATTTACACCATCGCCTGTCATAGCAACTATTTCTCCATTATCCTTAAATGCCTTTACAATTCGCATCTTATGCTCTGGTAAAACACGAGAGAATATACTAACATCCTTTACCTTCTCTCGAAGTTCTTCATCAGTCATGTTACTTAGTTCATCACCTGTAATAATTTTATCACTGTTTGGCATACCAATTTTTTTAGCGATAGAGGAAGCAGTAATTCCGTTATCACCTGTTATCATAACAACACGAATACCAGCTTTATTACAGACAGCAATATCCGCTTTTATACTTTCTCTTGGTGGGTCTGCAAGACCGATAAGTCCTTGGAAGGAGAGAGAGCAATCGGTTATTGTATTTGGGATATCCTCCTCCGTTTGTGGCAACATTTTTGCAACTGCTATGACACGAAGACCCTCTTTTGACATTTCAGAGACTTTTTTCTCACAGATTTCTCGTTCCTTGTCTGTTAATTTGCATATGGTTAAAATACGCTCTGGAGATCCTTTTGCAGCTATGACAATCTCACCATTTCTTCTCCAAACATGACCCATCATCTTTAGTTCATTCGTAAAAGCATATTCGGTGATTAGTTCACCGCTAAATAAATTCTTTTTTGTTATACCAAGGCTATCACAGTGAGAGAGCATTGCTTTTTCCATTGGGTCATAAACATCGGTTTCGCAACCAAGCCCCATTGTTTCACATAAAGAGTGATTATCACCGTCCATGGCCCAAGTTCCTTGTACTTTCATTTGGTTCATTGTGATTGTACCAGTTTTATCAACACATAGAACGGAAACAGCCCCAAGCGTCTCAACGGATGGGAGTTTACGTACCAAGGATTGTTTTTTTGCTAAACGCCAAGCACCCATAGAAAGAAAAACTGTTAGGATAACAGGAAATTCCTCAGGTATCATTGCCATTGCTAAGGTAATTCCTGAAAGTATACTTTCAATAATTCTATCACCGATTTCATGATCAGGAATATTAAAATAAGTGAATATACCAACGAGAGTTAGAAGAACAGCTGCAATTCCTGCACAAAGTTTAACAAGACTTTTCGTCTGTTTTTGGAGTGGAGTATCTTCATCGGGTGCTAATGCAATATTTGCTCCGATTTTTCCGTATTCGGTTGTAGTACCTATTTTATCAACCAAGACAGTAGCAGTTCCCTGTGTAACAAGGGTACCAGCATAGCAATAATCTTTTCGCCAATAGTCAGATGTAGTTTCAGCATTTTCGGTGTTCACCTTCCAAACGCCTTCTGCCTCTCCAGTCAAAGAGGATTCATCCACACAAAGGTCATTGCATTTAACGATAATACCGTCTGCTGGGATTTTAACACCTTCATGAATCATCATTAGGTCACCTGGTACGAGGTCTGCACTTGCAATGGTGGTTTCCTTACCATTACGAATAACTGTAACGTGGGGAGCAGTTAAGTCTTTCAGTGCATTTAATGTTTTGTCTGTTTTCCATTCTTGAATGACATCAATGCTTATTATACCAATAACGAAAATTAGCATTATAGCCCCATCACGAGGTTCTCCAAGAATAAAATAAATAATTGCAGCAACGATTAGCAGTAAAAACATTGGCTCACACATAATATGAAGAACCTTTTTTATAAAGCTTTCCTTCTTTTGTGGTGTGAGTTCGTTTTTACCGTATTGTTCCTGCAATTTTTTTGCTTCGGCAGAAGATAGTCCTGCCATGTTACCTTTGTTTGTCATAAAAGTTACCTCCGTTTTTAGCCTTCTGGCATTCGTTTGATAGCTCCATGGCACTTCGTTCCTCAGTTATGTGTTCTATAAAAGGGTAAAAAAAATCACACCTATGGAACACATTACTGTCCCACAGATGTGAATTGAAATTCAATCTGTTGCCGCATCTTGCGGCCCGGCCCCATGACTTTATAGAAATAAAGTTCATCGCCTGCTCAGTTTGTACTGTTGATCGCACACTAATTAAATGTAATGCAGTGCAAAGAGTTCATTTGGAATTATATCATACACAATATTCTATGTCAATGAAAGACAAGTTATGCCCATTATTTGTAAATAATTACTTATTGCTTTCAATGCTGATTTATGATATAAATTTCGCATCCCCCTATAGGGGTTAACTTGAATTAACGGAGATAGTAATTTTTAAGAGGCAAATGGCAAAAAATCATGATATAATAAATATCATAAAATAGATGTTGGAGGAAGGTATGAGCAAACATAAACATTCCGATGAAAGTAAAAAGGCAGTAATTAATCGCCTTTCTAGAGCGATAGGCCATTTAGAGTCGGTTAAAAAAATGGTGGAAAATGATGCAGACTGTAGTGAAGTATTAATTCAATTATCAGCGGTAAGATCAGCAATTAATAATACAGGAAAAGTAATTTTAAAAGAACATATTTCCCATTGTATCGTTCATGCTATTGAAGATGGGGACGAAGAGGTTATTCAAGAATTAGATAATGCAATAGATAAATTTATAAAATAATAATTGTTAAGCTATGCTTTACTAGGAATTTAGAAGAAACTACATAATAGGTAATCTATAATGATAATTTACTAAAATAATAGGTATGGTTACTAGGAAGTAAAGCTGCCTATTATTTTTTATAATAAATATGATAGACAAAATTATAGTTATATAGGATAAGCTTATTTGATATATTTTTTGTAAGATCAAAGTGGATGGTAACGTATGTCATTTCGTACTCATATAACAATTCTTTTTTCATTATTAATTGTCCTTTGTTTCGTTTACATTTGTTATAAAAGTATCGACAATAAAAAAAGTACCACGATAAAAGAGGCATATAATATCGCCTATAAAGAGGTTTATAAAAAAAATTCGCAAGCTTTATTAGTCTCAATTGGGAGTACCGATTCCATACTAAGTAAAGAAGATAATAACGCTGGTAAAAATGGCGAAAGAAATTCATGGAATTTATTCTTTTCAGTACCTAATTCTTCTGAGTTGTGGCTAGTTACAATTAGAGACCATAAAATAAAGGATTTTAAAAAAACTATAGGTCCTTCTTATGATAGGAAAGATTTAATAGATAAAAAAGAATTTACACTCGATTCTAAAGAGGCTTTAAAAATTGCAAAAAAAGAATTTGAATTAAAGCCCGGTGAAGTATGGGCTATAGGTTATCATTTTCTAATAAGTAAAGAAAATGGGGATGTTTTGCTACAAGTTGTATGCAGAGATGATAAGGATAATTTCACAAAAATATTTATTAATGCTGAAACAAAGAAAATTACAGATGCTTTTCACAAAATTCCAATAGGTGGTGGTATCTATAGTGGAAATACTGATAATGTTTTAGTTGATAAATATAATATAGTTGGTATTGCAAATATTAAAAAAAGTAACACTTTATATGCTTGGGGATGGAAAATGATAAACATCATTCAATATAAGTCGATTTTATTAAATAAAAGTAATAATGATACTGTATGGAACGAATTATCAATTCAAGAAGATATAAAAAATATTCTTCCTATTGAAGATGATGATATATTAATTGTTTGCGAACAAAAGATTTATAAATATAATTCAATAGAGCTTTCAAGTATATTAGAATCAAAAAATCGAATACTTAATTCATTTTTTTATAATGATAAATTATATTTTCTAACAAATTCCGAATTGAATATTTCATCTGATAAAGGTGAATCATGGAAAACAATATTACTTCCAGAGGTGAAAGATGTAATTAATATACCTTTTGATATGAATGATGATGATAATTCTTTATATGTTAGTATCGACAATAAAATTTATTGCTATAACAACGTAAATTGGGTTGAAGTAATTAAGACTGATAATATGATAAATGATTTCAAGTATATTAAACATTCTATAATTTATACCACTAATAAATCTGTAAATCTTTATGACCTAGAAACCAAAGAAAATAGGGAAATTAGTAAAAACGTAATAGTAAATAAATTAATTAGGCACGATCAAGACATTTATGCAATTAGTTATGAAGGAAATTTATTCGAAATAAAAAAGACAAGTGATAATAATAATTGGGAAATTTCATCCCTTGAAACCAATAAAAACGGGTTAATCACTGATATGCTACATATTGATCAAGATACATGGTATTACAGTACTGTTTCAAAATATGAATGGTTAAAATTAGTAAGATAAAACTGATTCTATAAAAACTGGTTTATGGTGACGATTGTTGCTGCTATATTCATATATTTCACATAAAGGAGAGAATTTTTTTATGAAAAATATCGTCTCCTCGTGTGAGAGGGGGCGAGGCAATGAATAACATTACATATGCTGAACTATTTTAGTTTGTTATTATGTTATGTACTGTCATAGCTCTCGTCAGAAATAATAGTAGATTAAAAAAATAACCGTCCCTCGTAAGACCGGTTATTTTTTTAATCAACCATTTTGCGAGGGGTATTACCTAGTACCACCTCTTTAAAAAAGCATATTCTCCATGAACAGTCTGTTCTTGTTGTTTGTTATATTCATGTAATCTAAAAAACATACATTCGAGATTAGAATATTGATCTTTATAATCATATTCCTCTAGAAGGGTTAACAATTTGTATCGTTCGCTGGTTCTGGGTATGTTCATGAAAGCGGTGGGAAATAGAGAGTACAGTTCTTCCTTGTGTGGCGCGGTCTAGTGCATCTAGAATTCGACGCTCAGTATCGCTATCAAGATTTGCAGTGATCTCATCTAATAACAGAATTTTAGGAGCTGCGACTACAGCTCGTGCAATAGAGAGTAGCTGAAGTTGCCCCTGTGAAAATGATATCTTTTCCGCAGGTGTGTCATATCCGTCTGTTAGCTCCATGATACTCTCATGTAATCCAACAAGCCTTGCAGCAGCTTCCACCTGATTTCTACCAATAGAAGGATCAAACAATGAAATTTGCTCTGCCACTGTACCTGACACCATATGAAAGGACTGCTCTACATAGCCAAATAGCTTTCGTTTTTGGTCATCGGGGATTTTGGCGGCATCTATACCATTCACAAGTATTCGCCCTTCATTGGGGCAATATAGTCCCATTAGCAAACGAAAGATTGTGCTTTTTCCTGCTCCCGTTCTACCCACGAGAGTTACTGATTCACCGCTTTCTACCGTAAAACGCAGGTCACTTAATACGATGTTATCGTTGTCATAGCTAAAGCCTACATGGTCAAAGCAAATGCAAGAGTTTGACTCTGTGTTTATTGTGAATTTTTTAATATCTTTAGCAATAGAGCTATCTGTTTCTTCCCGTTCTGGCTCCTGCAAAAATTCATTGATTCTCTTTACCCCTGCTACAGCAGATTGAATGTTTTGAATTTCCATACCGATGCTCTCAAGCGGTTCAAAAACTTTACTTACATAAGCGATAATGGCCACTGCAGTACCAACGGTGATGCCGAAGAATTGCTGTATTTCTCCACCCATTGCAGCACATATCATCATTACTGCAATGACACAAGAGCTAATAAAGATGACAATAGGAGAATAGATAGAATCGTAAAGGTTTGATTTATCCATAGCCTGGTAGCTTTCTTCAATATAATCATCGTATTTTTGCTCCATGTATTTTTGACGGAACAGAGTGCGAATCATACGAATATTACGAATGGTCTCAGGTACATGGTTGTTAACTTTACCAACAGCAACACGATTGACAAGCTGTGCCTTAAGCGTCCGCTTTTGGAACAGACGTGTCATTGCAAACAGCAATGGTGTAATAAGAATAATTATTATACCGAGTCCCGTACTTTTATAAAAAATGACCACTAAAATACTGATTACTTTACAAGCATCGGCAAACATACTAATAATTCCATTCGTAAACAGTGAATCTACCACATCGACATCATTTACAAACCGTGACGTAATAATGCCGGGTTCATTCTGGGAAAAATAAGCTGAAGGCAGACGTTTTAGTTTTGCACACATTTCACTTCGCAGGCTGTGAGTAACCCTTTGCCCAAATTTGGTAATCATTACATTCTGTCCAGATTCCAGTAATCCTGAAATAGCAAGCAACCCTAAGTAGGTCAACGCAAGATAGAGCGGAATTTGCTGCTGTGCAGTTAAGCTATTAACAATGCGTTCTAAAACTAAGGGCGGGAAAAGAGCTGTAGCGATTGTACCTGTTATAATGAGTACGGTTAAAAATATCATCCATTTGGAAGCTGACATGATTTTATATAACACAGAACCAAGACTGTTCTTATTCTTCCTGATGTTCTTATTCTTCATGATGTTCTCATTCGCCATAACGTTCTCATTCTCCATTGTGTTCTTATCCTTCATAATGCTCACCTCCTGCCATCTGTGCTTGATACAGTTCTGCATAGTTCTCATTTTCTTGCATTAATTCAGCATGAGTGGAATAGGCTCCTTTTCCGTCATACAAAAATAGCACTTTATCAAATTTAGGAAACAAATACAACCGATGAGAAAAGAGAATTACAACCTTATCCGCTGCAAGTTTACGTAGGTTTTCAAATATTTCTTGTTCCGTACCACGGTCAACTGCGGAAAAAGGATCGTCTAAAATCAAAATATGCTGTGCGTTATAAAGTGTACGGGCAAGTGCAGTTCGTGCTTGCTGACCGCCTGAAAGCCTCATTCCGTTGTTACCCACCAAAGTATCAGCTCCTTCTGGCATTTGAGCAACCTCTTTCGCAAAGCTTACCGCTTGAAGATATAGTAGTACATCTTTCTGTTCTCCAAGCCGGATATTCTCTTTAATGCTGTCGCTAATAAGCTCCGGCTGATGTCCCATGTAAGAAATTAGCCTACTGCGTTCATAGTCGCTTAGAGAGGCCAGTTCTTGTTCACCCACACGGAAACTACCCTCATAGGGGATTTCACCAATAAATGTCTTGCTGAGCATAGATTTACCGCAAGCAACTGGACCTGTTACGCCAATGATCTGACCAGGAGTAGCAGAAAATGATATGTTTTTAAGTATTTGCGCACCGCCTGGTATGTGTAGAGACAGGTTAGACACCGTGAGTCCCATGGCCTTAGAAAAATCAATGGTGGAATCCGTATCTTGCTCCACATATTCTTTCATAAGTGGCTTAATTCTTGCCCAAGATACTTGTGCCTTTTGCACGGAGTTAAACAGCTTTGCTGCTTTGGAGGATTTGAGCGCCATTTTAGTAAAGCAAGATAGGACGGTAGTGAATGCTGCTATGTTCCAACTAACCCATCCAGTACCAAGAACATTTTTAGCACCAAGATAAATTATTACAACTGCACCACACATGGAGATTATATTATAAATTGGCTGCATAGCGCTTTCTCAGAGGTTGGCTGAAACAGCACGCTTTTCATAATCCATCAGATAGGATTCATAAGAATTGTCACGGTTTTCCTCACAACCATAAACACGATAAGTAATAGCGTTAGAGACCCTGTCCATGGTGGTATTGTTTAGTCTACCCGCGCTTTTTTTATATTCTGCATTATACCGTGTAATACGGCTTTTCAACCGACCTGCAATAAAATAAGCAATCGGTGTGAAGATACTAGATAGCATTGCTAACCGCCAGTCATAAAGAAAAAGTAGGGCGAGATAAGATATTAGTACCACACCAGTATCAAACACCTCTGTGGTAAATTTCCGCATTCCTTCTACGCAGGCGTCCACATCGGCCACAGCCTTTGTCATAACAGTTCCAAGGCTTTCACTCTCTAAGTCATCCTTGTTCATGTTAACCAGACTGTTATACAGCATATGTCGCATATTGCAGCTAGTTTCGTTAGCAAAGCGTCGCACATAAAACCGCTTAATACAACGCAATAATTGTACGAAGAAGATCACGACAAGGTAAGTGATTGCCAACGACACTATAGCAGAAAATGCCTTATAACCTTTCATTATATCGAATAAGCACTGTGCCAACTGTCCTTCAAAATATGGTCCAGCAATCATACCAATGTTATATAAAACGCCTGATATTGTGACCAAGGTTAACGGCCAAACCTCTAATTTGAAATAGGATAGGATTCTATCAGGTTTTACAACCTTTTTTGCTTGTCTGCTTTGGCTCATTTTTGACAACCTCCATCCAAAAAGAGCCTAGTAAGGTTTGGAAATCCTGCCTTACTCTCAGATTTAGAGCGTGTGTAGAGGATATTGAGAATACGGCAAAACTCCTCATTATCCTGCGGTGTGAGTGCTTCTTCCAGCCATTCATAATATAGTGCTTCCACAGATGCTTTCGAGTTTTTTAGCAGTTCAGCTTTTTCAGTAGAAAAGAGTAACTGACTACGTCCATCGGTAGGATTTGGTTTTCTAACTAGATAACCTTTTGCTTCCAAACTTGCTGCACAGCGGGCAGCAGCTCCCTTATCAAGGCTGAGAACCTCACGAATTGCCGCCTGCGTGATACCTGGATTTTTTCGAACTACGTGAATGAAGTCGTACTCTGCAGTTCCCACACCCTCCATTTTCAACATACGCGCTGTGAATTTATTCACCTCTCGTGCAATTTTTGTGATTTGGCGTTTTGTACTATCCATTTTTTAGTTCCTTTCGAAGATAGAATTTTTATAATATATAAAAAAGATGTAGTATCAACTAAATATATATGATACTACATCCTTTTTCAGTTATCAATATAGGGCTATTTAAATACTAAATTATAATTTGCGTCTTTTATAAAGAATCCACATAACAAATTATAGAAAATATCAATATGGAAGACTATATCAAAATTATTTAGTGTGTAGGAAAGATGCGGAAAAAGAGAACCTAATTTACTTCCTAATTTTTTTCGAATAGTATTAAATACCACTAATTTATACTTACCTTTTAGGCATTATTATGGTAAAATAAACATAGAAAAAGCTTATATTATGTAAATTATACAAATAAAGCATAAAAACAAGCATAAAAAGTACCAAGAAAAATTTCAATTGTATCTATAAAGCTTATCTATATTTCGCAAACGACAGTAAAATAATTGGGGGATCGCTATGAAATATAAAATAATAATAACGGTTGTGCTGTCACTCTTTGTCATATTTTTAGTTGGATATACCACATCAATAAAAAATCACAATTTAAAAACTAGTGAAGAAGAGCAGGAAGAGTTAGTAATTTATAGTTCACATCCATTGGATTTTCTAAAACCTTTAATCGAAGAATTCGAGTCAAGAACAGGGATTTTTGTAACAGTTGTCAGTGGCGGTACCGGACAATTGATTGACAGAATTGAAGAGGAACAAGATAACCCGAATGCGGATATATTATGGGGCGGAACTGCGTCTATATTAAAACCTCAGATGTATCTGTTTGAAGAGTACTCTTGTGCCAATGAAGATGTAATTCAAAAAGAATTTAAGAATAAAGAAGGAGCGTTTACTAAGTTTTCTGATGTACCCAGTGTCTTAATGGTTAATACAGATTTGATTGGAAATATAAAAATTGATGGATACAAAGATTTACTAAATCCGGAGCTAAAAGGTAAGATAGCTTATTGTAGTCCTAATGTATCATCATCTGCCTTCGAGCATCTTATTAACATGTTATATGCTATGGGAGACGGGAATCCTGAGGATGGTTGGAATTATGTAAAACTCTTTTGTAATAATTTAGACGGGAATCTATTATACAGTTCTACAGATGTTTACCGTGGAGTTGCAAATGGTGAATTTGTTGTAGGGCTTATATTTGAAGAAGCTGCTGCCGCATTGGTGGCGAATGGAGAACATATTAAAATTACATACATGGAAGAAGGAGTTTTATCTACACCTGATTGCGTTACCATTGTTAAAAATTCGCCTCATCTTAAAAATGCCAGGGCTTTCATTGATTTTGCTACCGGATATGAAGTACAGACGATGATAACAATGGAGCTTAATAGACGATCGGTTCGTGACGATGTAAAAACTCCAACGTACCTTAAAGCAAAGGATGAGATTGCAATTATTCATGCAGATAATGAACTAATTTATGAAATGAAAAAAGAATGGATACGAAAATTTGAAGAAATATTTCTAGATATCAAAGAAGAATAGGAAATAAGAAAATGTATCTATAAGTATCACAAATAACCTGCGATGTATAATGGAGTCAATATGAAAAGAAAAAGGATAAGATTCTTTAGTGATAATATAAGGCATACATTTATCTTATATGCAATTATACCAACCTTCCTAATTGCCTGTTTATGTTTGGGGCTAATCCTTGGAATATGGCAATACAATGTTTATGCCACAAATCGTGCCACCAACGCTAAGGTTAGTAATGTACTGCAAAAAGTAGTAGATATCTATGTAAATGAAGCATTAAACTTATCAAAGGATGTAACGTTAATTACGGAGCCTATTAATACGGATAAGCTGGTTGATATACGAAGATCCATGTATAAACTTTATGCAGAAGCTGAGTACTATGCTAAACTATATATTTTAGATGAGGAGCTTAATTCCGTTCTATCTGATAATATTCGTATGCCAAGTTTTTTAATCGATAATTCTTGTTACGACTGGGGAATCATTCGTGAAATTCGTGAAAACCCACAGGGTATATCCATAACACTTGCAACAGAAGATGGAAGGATTCTATGTATTGGTACAGGAATACAAAATAGGGATGAGCTGATTGGGTATATTATAGTAACGATTCCAGCTGATGAATTTCGCTTACTGTTGACACAGGTATCACAACAAACCGTAATTACTGACGAGAATGGGTGGATCTATCTTTCCAATAATTTTGTTTTCCAAGATGCATTGGGGCGTTTTGTAAGAGATCAGAAATATTCCGAAGGATTTATAAAATATCAGGAGAAAGGATATTATCTATCCAAAAGTAAAATTTGCAATAATAAGTTGCAAGTGTACACAGTTACAAGCCATGATATGGAATCCAAAATATTTTATACTATGTGCTTATTTATTCTATCTATATTTGCTGCAATTATTATAATTACCTATTTTACTAGCAGAAAAGTAGCAAAAAAGAGTACAAGGGATATTTATAAAATTGCGGACGCATTTGAACAGGTTAAAAAAGGCGATTTGGAACGTTATCTGGATATCAATAGTAGTATCGAGTTTAAGGAAATCGGTGAAGCATATAACTTAATGCTCGACGGCTTAAAAAATAATATAAAAGAAAACAAAGAACTGACCAGACATGTAGCATTTGCACAGGTGAAGCAACTGGAAGCACAATTTAATCCTCATTTTCTTTTTAATACTCTAGATAACATTCGCTTTATGAGTAAGATTGATCCGGAAGCTTCGGATAAAATGATTGTTGCGTTATCAGCACTGCTTCGATACAGTATCAGTAATGCGGAAGAAGAAATTCAGGTGGAGGAAGATATACGATATACGGAAAGTTATCTCACTATTTTAAAAATAAGATTTAACCGAAGATTTACCTATGAAATAGATATAGAAGATAAGGTAAAGAAATATATAATTCCAAAATTAATGATACAATCAATTATTGAAAATGCCGTCAAATATGGTTTTGCTGAAGAAGATACACTTCATGTTACCATTAGAGGATTTGAAAAAGACGGTAATTTAATCTTTATTTGCAAAGATAACGGTGGTGGAATGAAAGAAGATTTGTTAAAGGAAATCAGGGAAAACCTTCTACAGCCGGTAAATAGAACAAATCATCATGGAATTTATAATATACATCGAAGAATTCAATTAATGTATCACGGGGATTACGGAGTTACTTTAGAAAGTAAATTGGGAGAGGGAACGGTTGTAACCTTAACGTTACCTATTCACATGCATTCAGAAATTTAACAGTATTGTTAATATGAAGAAAGAAGGGATAAGGTTATGCTTAAGGTGCTAATAGCAGAAGATGAGGATATTATTAGAAAAGGGTTAGCTTATACCATTGACTGGTTAAGCATAGGATATGTTTTGGTGGGGGAGGCTGCAAACGGTGAAGAAGGACTTGAAAAGATCAGAGAATTAAAACCGGATGTGGTGATCACAGACATTATGATGCCAAAATTAAATGGCCTTGAATTAATACGTCAGGCAAGTAAGGAGGTTCGATTTAAAAGTGTAATTCTTACAAGCTATGCGGAATTTGATTATGCAAAAGAGGCGATTGAGTTAAAAGCATATGATTATCTTATGAAACCGGTTGATGTAGATAAACTAAAAGAGGTTATGCGTAAGCTACAAGATGATATTAAACTTGAAAATGAAAAGGAACTATTATTCCAGCAAAAAAGTCAAGGAATGGATATTAAGCTTCTTTCTTCCAGTGACTCTTATAAGAATCCCTATGTTAAGAAAGCTATAGATATTATGAAAGAGCGTTATATAGAAAAGCTAAGTATAGAAAGTATTTCAGAGGAATTAAAGGTTAGCTCCAGTTATCTTAGTAGAAAGTTTAAAGAAGATACGGGACATACCTATCTGGATTTTTTAAATATGTACCGTGTACAGCAAGCCATAAGACTTCTTGATGAAGGTGTTTATCGTGTTTATCAGGTGTCAGATATGACGGGATTTACGGACTATAAGCATTTTTGCGCGGTGTTTAAGCGTTATACTAAAACCTCACCTACAGAATTTATAAAAAATAAGGGATATACCGGCCAATAGTTTATTTTTCATGATAAAGTTCATTATTACAGAGCTGCCTTAAAAATGATTCTACATTAGCAATTTACACAATATAATAGTATCTATGACATAACAAAAGGTACCTTGAAGTGGCATATAAGCCAAAATCAAGGTACCTTTTTTGTGTAATATTTTATTATTATGCCTATTTTATGGCAATCTCTTCTGTATTAATGTTCATTTTTTAGGATAAAGTTCATTTTTAATGATAATTATGCACAAATAAGGGTATTATTTCGACCACAAATTTTCTATTATGTATATATGAAGAGAATACAATTTAAGGGGGAAACACATTGTATGACTTCAAATATTAGATAGTTTGTGGAGGATGGAAAAAATGAAAAAAAAGCTAGTATCACTTCTTTTAGTTCTTACCATGAGCAGCGCATTACTGGTTGGTTGTGGAACATCAAAAACAAGTAAAAGTGAAGAAAAAAGCGAAGCAGAGAAAGTTATTGAACAAGCGGAAAAAATGACACTTACGGAACTTTATCAAAAAGCAATTGAAGAATCCAATGGTAAAACCATGTATGGTATCGGTAACTCAAGTCGTGGAGCTACAGCTGCAACCGGTTTTATTGAAGAACTGAAGAAAATTAATTCTTCCTATAATGGAACAATCGAATGGTCACAACCAAAAAATAATTCAATTTTTACTTTATTAAATGCAGATATCACAAGCTCTAGCCATACCTATTCTATGACATTAATTCAGGATGGAAACCAGATTCAGAGCAAGATGTTAGATACTAAGAATGTTCTCAATTTCATTCCTAAGGGATGGAAAGAAGCCACCGGTGTTAACGAAGAGGAAAACGGGCATCCATTAACATTACAAACATTAAATAAAGTATTTATGTTTAATCATCTTGGTGATAAAACCTACACAAACTGCTGGGATTTTGTTTATGAAGGTTCAAGCCCACTATTTATGGGAGTTGATTCCGAACCTGTCGGAAAGAATTTCTTATACATGTTAACCAATGATAAATATGCAACCTCTCTAAAGAAAGCATTTGATGCTTTAGACAGCACAAAGCAGGCTTATTTCCAAACAACTATTGATAAAGTGGCTAAAGATGGAGAAAGCCTTGGATTAACTGGAGAGAACACAAAATATGCTTTAGCATGGATTAAGCTTTGGTGCGAAAAATACAACGAACAAACAGATGATGGTCCTATTTGTAACAGCCTTGTTACAAACTCAGCTGCTGGTGAAAGTGGTCTTCTCGTTTATTCAAAACTTCGTTCCGTTGAGGAATCTGAATCTGTTTCTGTAAATAATGTAACAATTGCTGCATATCAAGATAATTATGTAGGAATTGGCGGATATGCTTATAAACATTATCTTCAGCTTGTAAAGACAGCTCCACTTCCATGGACAGCTTGTGCTTTCATTGCATATATGGTAACTACAGAAGATGGTTTTTATGCTTGGGGCAAAGACATGGGCGGTTATAGTGCTAATCCTAACATCAATCAGGATCATTCAAAGGATGGTTTTGTAGACGGTGTTGATACGTTCCCTGCTAAAAATGACAGAGGATATGAATGGTGGGTTAGCGAAGATGGAGCACTTGTAGTAGAAGATCCTAAGTACTGTTCAGAAGTATCTTTCAATTTGAGTGACTGGATTGACGTTATTTTAGGAAATAAAGCTAGCGCAGCACAATAATTTATATTTATTAACAGAATTAGGGGCGTTTATGATACGCCCCTTAATTAATAAAGGAAGAGGTAAACATGGAACAGCAAATTTTACAAAGACCGGGGAAACCGAGAATTTTTATGAATAAAGTTAAGACGTTCCTAAGCAAACCCCATAACGTGGTTTTGTTGGTTCTCGGTATTATTCTTTCTGTGACAACGATAGCACCGATTGTTTCTATTTTTGCCGATACATTTTCCATACATGTGGGATCGATAGATGCACATTTAACCGGAAAGACCTCCGGCTATACTTTAGTTAATTGGATTGATCTTTTTACTGGGAACCTTAGCAGACAAAATGTTTGGATACCTCTTGGCAATACCTTGCTATTGGCTGTCTTTACTTGTCTGGGTGCAATTGTCTTTGGTGGTGTTTTTGCCTATCTTGTTACAAGAACGAATTTAAAATTTAAAAAATATTTAAGTGCGATATTTATTTTCCCATATATCATGCCACAGTGGACATTGGCTGTAGTATGGCAGAATTTATTTAATAGTAATGCAGTAACTGGTGGTTCTAATGGTATTCTTGCCTCCCTGTTTGGGATTACTATGCCTGGCTGGTGGTGTAAAGGTCTTTTCCCTAGTGCAGTAGTATTAGCTCTTCATTATGCGCCTTTTGCATATATCATGATTGGCGGAATATTCCGTAATATGGATGCAAATCTCGAAGAAGCTGCAGTGATTTTGAACACACCAAAGTGGAGAATCTTTAGTAGGGTAACTCTTCCTATGATCAAACCAGCTATTCTTTCAACTATCCTGTTGGTCTTCGGAAGTGCCATGGGTAGTTATCCAGTACCTCATTATATGAATTTAAAGACTCTAGCAACGAAGTACGTAAGTATGAATGTTAACAGAGCCGGCCAAGCAAGTGTTCTTGCTATTATTATGATGGTTTTCGGTGTGATTATTCTTATGATGAATCAGGTAACTACAAGTAGCCGAAAAAGTTATACAACAATCACAGGTAAATCAGGACAGATTAGTAAGGTGAATCTTGGTAGAGTAGGTAAATATGCAATTGCTATTGTATTTATCATTTTTACGACATTTACAAGTATTTATCCTATCATTTCCTTTGCAATGGAAACTTTCCTACCAAACCCAGGTGATTATAGTTTTCTTACCACAGGAAATCTAAACAATTTAACTTTAAAATGGTGGATTACTTCAGAGAACTTAACAGAAAACGGAATGTACGGACAATTAGGTATTCTATTTAATTCTACCATATGGAATGCATTTAAAGGTACGTTAATCGTGTCATTATGCTGTGCTCTACTTTCCGGTACCATTGGTACATTGGTGGGATACAGTGTAAGTAAACACAGAAGAAGCAAAGCAGCTGGCTATGTAAATGCTATAGCATTCCTGCCTTATCTGATTCCTTCCTTAGCAGTAGGTGTTTCCTTCTTTATCTTCGGATCAGCACTTGGAATTTATAACACATACCTTCTGATCATTCTTGCAGGTACTGTAAAGTATATACCATTTGCAAGTAGGAGTTCATTAAATTCTATGTTACAGCTAAGCGGTGAGATTGAAGAAGCTGCCATTATCCAAGACATTCCATGGTTCAAACGAATGTTTAAGATTATTATCCCTATTCAAAAGTCATCCATTATAAGTGGTTATCTATTACCGTTTATGACATGCCTTAGAGAATTAACTTTATTCATGTTGCTATGCTCTCAGAATAAGATTGTTACAACCTTACTTGATTATTTTGATGAAATGGGTCTTTATGCATTCTCAAGCGGTATTAATCTTATTTTAATTGTGTTTATTATTATCTGCAACGCGCTGATTAATAAGGTGACGGGTGCAAGCCTTGATAAAGGAATTGGAGGAAATTAATATGCCAAAAATAGTACTAGAAAATGTTACGAAAAGATGGGGAAAGTTTTATGCAGTAGATAATCTTAGCCTAACAATAGAAGATAATGCATTTGTTACATTACTTGGTCCTTCTGGATGCGGAAAAACAACAACACTCCGTATGATTGCGGGTCTTGATACCCCTACAAGCGGTAAAATAACTATTGGTGGAGTTACTGTATTTGATAGTGAAATGGGAATTAATATTCCTGCGAATAAAAGACATGTAGGCTTTCTCTTCCAGAACTATGCTTTATGGCCGAACATGACCGTATATGAGAATATATGCTTTGGTCTAAAAAACATTAAAGAAGAGATGGCAACAGTAAATTATGATGTTAAGAATGCAGATAAACTTATTAAAATACTAAGTAAGCCAAAGGAAGTTATTCAAGCTATTAACGAATGTAAGGATAAGTCCGGAGCTCTTGATACGAATAGAGCATTAATCAAATTAATTGATTTATATGAACTATCTAGTTACACTGCAAAAGAACTATTAAACTACAAGTTACAGGAAATTTCTAATGTAGAAGAAAAAGTAAAACAAATCTGCGATAAATTAAGAACTGATATCGAAAGTGCAATTAAAAAATATAAAGATTCTAGCTGTCAACTAAATGAGAACTATGAAGTTGTAAAGATTGGTAAGGTAGTTAAGACAGTTAGAAAAATGACAAAAGAAGAGATTGATTTAGCAGTACGAAGAGTATCAAGAATCGTAAAGATCGGTATGTTTATGGATCGATATCCTAGTGAACTTTCCGGAGGTCAGCAGCAGCGTGTTGCTATTGCACGTACCTTAGCTCCAGAACCTTCCGTACTATTTATGGATGAGCCATTGTCAAACTTAGATGCAAAATTAAGACTTGAGATGAGATCTGAGTTACAAAGACTTCATATTGATACAGGAAGTACATTTGTCTATGTTACCCATGACCAGATGGAAGCCATGACCCTAGCAACTAAAATATGTCTGATTGAAAACGGTGTATTAAATCAATATGATAAACCTCTTGACGTCTATAATAAACCAAATAATTTATTTGTTGCAGACTTTGTAGGCAATCCAGTTATAAATTTCATGGAAGCCAAAGGAGTGCAGTTTGATGACGGAAGCATTGCTCTAGAAATCCTTAAAGATGTGAAAGCTACATTTACCCCTAGAGAAAAAATGGATATGGGAAGTTGGATTAAGCAGCAGGAAAAAGAAGAGGATAATAAGCTCCAATCCGAACTTGCAAAGCAAAAAGATAAGAAGAATGTTGAAAAGGGAAATAAAGATTCCCATTTCCGATATCACATCGCGAAAGTAGATGATAGTGAAATAGTCGAAGAAGAAAAGATTATCTCATACCTTGATTTTGTCATCGGTGTCCGACCGGAATTCGTAAAAATCGGTGAACACGGTTCTTTAACCGGCGAAGTCTACAGCGCAATGCCTACTGGTATGGAGACTACTGTTAAAATACGAATTGGTAATTTCTTATTTACAGGTGTTGTATTCGGTGGAGTACTGTATGAAATTGGACAGACGGTAAAACTAGACTTTGACGGAAAAGGTATTATGCTGTTTAGTCGTAAGAATGGAAAATTGATTTCACAGGGATCATTAGATGTGGAGTAGGGATACAAAGGATTTTAGCTCTTTTGTTATAAATCAATATAGATCTTAAAAATTAGTTAATATGCGATAAGAACGTTTGGTCCATTAAGGTTCAGCAGTATGACACTTTCTAGTGCTATACCGCTGAACCTTTTTTATTGTGATTTTTGTATTTTGATTTTTGAATGGCTTCACAAAAAGTGTTTTCAAGATAGCCTAGAGGACTTTTTTTGAATCAATAGATTGCTAAGCATTCTTTCGCAAAAATGTGCAGCCATGGGCAGAATGATAAAACAGTTTTGGTAAAATATATAACCAACACCTATTGAAAATACAAAAGAAGCTAAGATTTCTAAGATTGCATTTTTCTCTAAGCGCTCTTTTGAAATTATGTATTGAATCAATATACTAATGCACCATACAGATGGATATACTCATTCTGCAAGATGAATTATTTTATTCCCTTAATTTACATCATAATTATTGAGAAAAAATACAACATCAGATAGATAGCTTTTTGTATGTATGTTCGGTAGTAGTGATTATTTATTTATAATACAAAAAAGAAATAAAACTTTCAAGTTCGAAGTGGTTTTATCAATAAATTGTAATAAACATTTATTGATGAAATAATTGTTAAAGGCAAACCATATATGATTATTTATGGTTTGCCTTTATTGCTTCTTGGTACAAAATAACCGGCTAAGTGGTTATGAATGATATAGAGGAGTATACCTGTATTATACATAATTATAGGAGCTACCCCGAATCGTGCGGACAAAGAGACTGAATATACAATTTGTCTGAATAAAGTGCCTGACTATATAGTTGGTGTTGAAATAACTGAAATCCAAGAGGAAGAGGCAGGATTCAAGAGTTTTACAATTCCAGCGGGAAAGTATGTCAAGGTAGAATTTAATGGAGAAAATCATCAGAATCTAGTGGATGCTAAGTTAATGACAAGACAAAAAAAAGCTAAGAAATGGGCAAAGAATGAAAAGATTAAGCTAAGTAATGAATTTACAGTGGAAGCTTTTCCAAAGCAAACGGTAGAACTGGAGCACCCTGAGATGTATTGCTTGTTTCCAATTCTATAGATGGAATAATATATGTGGCAGATGTACGAATAAAAATTTAAAAGAAATTGCAGATTATTATAGTCAATTCGCTATAAACAAGCTTTCTGCAGATATTCAATGTAAATACAGATCTTTATAACGCTCTGGCAGCGGATAGTCTTTTATATGTTTAAATTTTAGTAACTTTGGACTTTCAGGGTATGTAAGCTCTATAGAAATTCTGTCTTTACCCACCGTTATGTGTGGTCCAATAAAAGGTTTAACTTCTATATCGATGATAAAATGCGAAGTACGATTTCCATTCGGACGTTCAATTTTCAAAATTTTTATTGATGTACTATCATAAAATGGTGTCTCACTCAAAATATTTTTATAATAGTCGGCAACTGCTGTATCAATTGTAGGAGCAAGAGCAGTAATGATAACATCCTGATACAATATATCTTGAGATTCTTCTTCATCAATGAAATCGTCACGCATTGTACCTAAGGGATTTATAAGAATTATGAAAGGTTGTGATTATGTTATGAAAACAAAAAAGCAACAAGAACTAGTCGATTCATTTTTGGATGCGCTTGATAATGAACTCGGTTCGCTGTATCGAGAAATCGTAATGTGTTTATCTGGGCTTGGCTATTATCCGCGAAAGCAACGCTCCTATATTGTGTTTAAGCATGATTTGCACAATAGAGAGATGGCGAAAATGGGTATGACCTGTACAAAGGACGCTTCCCCATATTTCGAATTGCGGTTTTCGGCTTGCAAAGGATATTCAGAAAGATTCGCGGATGTTGTCAGAGCTTATATCAACAAGAATCCGAATAGATTATTCCCGCACTGCGAGAACGGCAAATGCATTTTTCGTGCCGATGGAGAAAGGGCTCCATATTATGAAGTTGCGTTTCTTGATGGAGAAACAAAATCCTGCTGCGGTTCAAAAGCACTTGTGATACCAAATAATTTGAAATATCATCTATCTAGTGGTATATTTAAGCTACATATATTAGCAAAAATGAGAAGTTAAGCATTACAAAATCACTGTAAGTTTTTTTGATTCTGAGATTATAGAAGAATTTTTGAACAGATAGTTTCTGAAGGAGGCAACCGGAGAATAAACATGAAGAACAGAACCTATATTTCAATCGACTTAAAATCTTTCTACGCTTCGGTCGAGTGTATAGAACGAGGGCTGGATCCACTAACCACTAACCTAGTTGTCGCTGACGCAAGCCGCACCGAAAAAACCATTTGTCTCGCCGTCTCTCCCTCTCTCAAAGCATACGGAATTTCCGGCAGGGCGAGGTTGTTTGAAGTCGTACAGAAGGTCGAGGAAGTAAATGCGGTACGGCTACACAAAGCTCCAGGACGAGCCTTTTCTGGCGATTCCTTCATAGATACTGATTTGAAATCCTCGCCAAGTATCTCACTGAACTATATTGTTGCTCCACCAAGAATGGCATATTATATAGAGTACAGCACGCGGATTTACAATATATACTTGAAGTACATTGCGTCCGAAGATATCCATGTCTATTCTATCGATGAAGTATTCATTGATGCCACCGATTATCTAAACACCTACAATCTTTCAGCCCGTGAGCTTGCCACGAAAATGATTCTGGATGTACTCAAAACAACCGGTATTACAGCAACTGCGGGAATTGGCACAAACCTATACCTTAGCAAGATTGCAATGGATATTCAGGCAAAGCACATTCCTGATGATAATAATGGTATGCGGATAGCCGAGCTAGACGAAATGAGCTACCGTCGCGCCCTGTGGTCACATCAGCCTTTAACAGACTTTTGGCGCGTTGGAAAAGGATATACCAAGAAACTGGAGGAACAAGGCCTCTTTACGATGGGAGATATTGCAAGATGCTCTCTTGGTAAACCTACCGATTACTACAACGAGGATTTATTATATAAGCTGTTCGGCATCAACGCTGAACTGCTGATTGACCATGCATGGGGGTGGGAGCCATGCACAATTGCCGATATTAAAGCGTATAAGCCGAGCACAAACAGTATAGGATCTGGGCAGGTGCTGCAATGCGCCTATACTTTTGACAAAACGAAGCTGATCGTGAGGGAAATGACCGATTTACTGGTACTTGATTTGGTTGATAAAAGGCTTGTGACCGACCAGCTTGTTTTGACGGTCGGATACGATATTGAAAATATGACAAACCTGAAGATAAAGAAATCATATCACGGAGCGATTACCACTGACCACTACGGACGTACCGTTCCGAAATCTGCGCATGGTTCGGCAAACCTTGGCAGGCAAACCTCCTCTACGAAGCTAATTCTGGATGCCGTTACAGAGCTGTTTGAACGCATCGTAGACAAAAATCTACTGGTCAGAAGAGTCAACATTACAGCGAATCATGTTATTGATGAGACAACCGTTCAAAAGACGGACAGCTTTGAGCAGCTTAATCTTTTTACAGATTACGTGACTGAAAATGTGAAAAAAGAGGATGAAGAAGCCGAGCTTGTACGAGAAAAAAGAGTGCAGAAAGCTATGTTGGATATAAAAAAGAAATACGGCAAGAACGCCATTCTAAAGGGTATGAATCTGGAGGAAGGCGCTACCACAGTTGACCGAAATAAGCAGATTGGAGGGCACAAGGCATGACGAGTGCATATGACGACATTATCAATTTACCGAACCATGTCTCTGCGACACGTCCACATATGACAGCTATAGACCGCGCAGCTCAGTTTTCCCCCTTCGCCGCACTTACCGGCTATGGCGCCGCCATCAAAGAAACCGCAAGACTGACTGACGAGAGAGTAGAAATAGACGAATATATAAAGGACGCTTTGAGCGATAGGCTACAAATCATAGCCGATCGGATTAAAGAAAATCCTGAAATTGTAATTACCTACTTTCAGCCGGATGTGAAGAAGAATGGCGGTGCCTATGTTACTACTATCAGTACGGCTAAAAAGATAGACGAATATGAACGGGTTGTAGTTATGAGTGATGGCAAAACAATCCCCATTGATGAAATTATTAGCATAGAAGGGCAGATATTCGAAACTATGTATGAAGGATGAATTACGATAAATTTGAATTTAATATAAGTAACAAAACTTTAATCTTTATTAACCCTTTAAACTTAAATGTTTGAGGGGTTTTGTCTTTATTATTATAAAATTTATATTTGCTGCCCAAACGACAATTTAAAATATCAATGAATGTCGGTTAATTTATTTCAAGACGTTTATAAAACTGTAATTAGTTTTGTCTTCTATATCAATTAGGCATGTACTAAAAGATATTATCTTAGTATATAATTTGAAGTGAGAACAGAGCTTCCTATAATATTGAACAAATCACAGAATCAATCATCGGATGCTAAATGATAAGTATAGAGCGAAAAGGAAATTTTTAAAAAAATAGAAAACCAGATATTTATTTACATTATATTACATATATAGTAGAATTATAATGGTGGGAACGGTTAGGTGCCCCTCGAGTGAGAGGGGGTGAGGCGATGAATAACATTACATACCCTGAATTATGAATGTAAAGTTTCGCAAATATTAAATATGGGGGATTTTATTCAAATAGGACCAAATCCAACAGAAGTTTACGATATTGTTATGAATGACAGCAGATTTGTAAATATCATGGGCAATGGAGAGTATATGTTTTTTGATAAGGAAATTAAGAAACGTTACGAAATGGAATCTGAGCATCAAGATTGGGTAATTAACCAATTAGGAACAGAGAGAATGGAAAAATTAAAACAAGTCCCGCTTCAAAGAATTGTTGAAATAGAAGATAAAAAATTTCTTCTGGTACATGCAAGAATGAATAGTGTAATAGACTCTCCTCTTTTGTATGAGAAGAAAACTCTAGAGGAATTTATTGCAGATTATGATGTAGATGTAAACTATGTTTTGATTGGACATACACATCTTCCTTTATATGCTGTTCATTGGAATTGTAAGCCCATACTAAATCCAGGTTCTATTGGCTGTGGTAAAGATGGTATAGCTAGATTTGCTATTATAGAATTAGATGACGGACTTGTTAATGTTACATATAATCAACTAAAATATGATAAAGAAAAAGTAATTCGTGATTACAGGAAGAATTCTGTGCCATATGGCGAAAAATTTATCACCATGTTTTATTAGGTATTATTTTACTCAAATTCCAATTTGTCTAACCCTCATAAATTCCGATTGTTTTTGAATTGAGACATAATTAGGTTTCTTTAAATAATAGAGAATATGGGAGTGTTGCAAAATGACTAAATTTTAGTTATGGAGCAACGCTCCTTTTTTTGCATAGGGTTTTATCTGCTTTTTTTAATAGTACTAAGGAGTGCAACAGTGGACCTATAACACTAGCGAAAAAATATTAAAATTAATAATGCATTGATATGTATCTATGTTGAGTACTTATAGACATTAGACTTTATGGTTTTAATGTCTATTTTTATTTATTCTTTAATATATAAAGTGCATTAAATACTACATTATAGCATAGATATAATTATATATATAATTTAAATTATCTTTGATTAAACTTGATTATATATTGACTTTATAGATACTCGTCTATATACTATATATAGAACACCATCTATATAGGAGGTAACACTATGAATAATTACGAAGAAAACAGTAAGTTAATGAAGGCAATTGCAGACCCAAACCGTTTGAAAATACTTGATATCTTATCTTGCGGTGAATTATGCGCTTGTGATATTCAAAAGTACTTTGATTTTTCACAACCTACATTATCACACCATATGAAATCCTTAATGGATTGTGGATTAGTAGTAGGTCGTAAAGAAGGTACTTGGATGAGGTACAAAATTGATTTACAAAGAGCGAATGAGATGATGTACTTTTTAATGGGCATTATTACTCCAAAAAAAGGGTGTATCTGCGAGAAGTGCGGTCATGAATCTTGTGAATGTAACAACTAATCAAAGATGTTAAGGTGAAACTCATAAATCAACCGCTATAAATAAAAGAGAAAAGAGGTATTTGAAATGAGAGAAGTTTTTAACCCAAATAGTATCCATTTGACAAAATACTTATTTTATACAGGAAAAGGAGGCGTTGGTAAGACTTCTACAGCTTGTTCTACAGCGGTGTCCCTAGCAGATCAAGGGAAAAAGGTGCTATTAATCAGTACTGATCCAGCATCTAATTTACAGGATGTCTTCGAGACTCAACTAAACTCAAAAGGTATTGCAATCCCAACTGTTCCGGGATTAGTAGTGGCTAATCTAGACCCTTTAAAGGCTGCTGCTGAATATCGTGAAAGTGTAGTTGCTCCATATCGTGACTTATTGCCAGAGGAAGTAATTACTAATATGGAAGAACAACTATCAGGTTCTTGTACCGTAGAAATTGCAGCATTCAATGAGTTCTCCAATTTTATTACCGATAAAGAAGCACAGAAGGAATACGATCACATCATATTTGATACCGCACCAACTGGTCATACCTTAAGAATGTTACAGTTACCTTCCGCATGGAGTGGCTTTATCAGTGAGAATACCCATGGAGCTTCTTGCCTTGGTCAATTATCAGGTCTTGAAGAAAGAAAAGATGTCTATAAATTAGCAGTATCTACTTTAAGTAACTCTGAATTAACTACATTAATTTTAGTGACTAGACCTGAGGAATCACCACTAAAGGAAGCTACAAGAGCTTCGGAAGAATTAAAGGAGTTAGGTATCAGAAATCAAATCCTAGTTGTAAATGGTGTATTAGAAACTGTTGATGATAGTGTTTCCAGGAGCTTATATAATAAACAAAAGAATGCTCTCGAAAATATGCCAGAAGAATTGAAAGATATTAAAACTTACATGATACCATTAAGAGCTTATAACGTAATGGGAATCGATAATATACGTTCCTTCTTGAGTAAAGATTCGTATACAATGAATTCAACGAAAATAGTATCTAATGAGTTGTCCAAATTACAAGATGTAGTTGATGATTTGTATTTGTCGGGTAAGAAGGTAATCTTTACGATGGGAAAGGGTGGTGTTGGAAAAACTACGGTTGCTGCAGCAATAGCATTAGGATTGGCTGAAAAGGGCTGTAAAGTACACTTATCTACCACAGATCCAGCAGCTCATTTAAAATATGTTATCCACGAGCAAGAAAATATCTCTATGAGCCACATTGATGAGCATGCTGTACTAAAAAAATATCAAGAAACAGTTTTAAGCAAAGCAAGAGCAAATAACTTATCTGAAGATGATATTGCTTATATTGAAGAAGACTTACGTTCACCATGTACACAAGAAATTGCGGTGTTTAGAGAATTTGCTAGTATTGTGGAGCGTGCAGATAACGAAATTGTTGTCATAGATACAGCTCCAACGGGTCATACACTACTGTTATTAGATTCCACACAAAGTTATCATAAGGAAGTACAAAGGACGTTAGGAGATACCCCTGAGTCTGTTAAAAAACTACTACCACGTCTTCGAAATGAAAAAGAGACCGCTGTTATGATTGTTACACTAGCAGAAACTACTCCAGTTTTTGAAGCATTGAGGTTAGAAGAAGATTTAAAACGAGCAGGCATACAAAGTAAATGGTGGATAATAAACTCCTCCTTATATGCTACTCAGACAACGAATCCAGTATTAAGAGCAAAAGCAAGTAACGAAATAGAATGGATAAATAAGGTTTACGAACATGCTACTGGAAAAGTTGGTGTTATCTCTTGGAGTCCTGAAGAAATAAAAGGAGATAAATTAAAAGATATTATAAAATAAATGAATCTCAGGTGGTTAGCTATTGGAACTACCTGGGTTACCGGGTGGAGGAATTTAGATGAGTGAAAAAAAAGAAGGAATTGGTTTTTTTGAAAAGTATTTAACCTTATGGGTTATCGTATGTATGGTAATCGGTGTACTTGTAGGTAAATTTCTGCCTGTATTACCTAAATTCTTAGGTAAATTCGAATATGCCAATGTGTCTATACCAATTGCTGTTCTTATTTGGCTTATGATTTATCCTATGATGATGAAGGTTGATTTTAAAAGTGTAAAAAATGTTGGTAAAAATCCGAAAGGGCTCTATGTTACTTGGGTTACAAATTGGGTTATTAAACCGTTTACTATGTTCGGAATCGCATATTTTTTCTTCTATGTAGTATTTCGTGGTTTGATATCACCAGAATTGGCTAAGGATTACCTTGCAGGTGCTGTTTTATTAGGAGCTGCACCATGTACAGCAATGGTTTTTGTTTGGAGTCACTTGACAAAAGGAAATCCATCCTATACGGTAGTACAGGTTGCAACTAACGACCTGATTATATTAATAGCATTTATACCAATCGTGAAATTCCTTCTTGGCGTTTCTAATGTATCTGTCCCATGGGATACCTTAATATTGTCAGTCGTACTTTTTGTAGTAATCCCATTAGTAGGAGGAATTTTAACCAGAACGTTCGTAGTAAGGAAGAAGGGTGAAGAGTATTTTAAAAATAGTTTTATACCTAAATTTAATAATACTACTATTGTAGGACTTTTACTTACATTAATCATCATTTTCTCTTTTCAAGGAGATGTAATTGTAAATAATCCATTACACATTGTACTAATTGCAGTTCCATTGATTATACAAACGTTTTTAATCTTCTTCATTGCATATATGACTTCGAAAGTATTAAAACTTTCACATGATATTGCTGCTCCAGCTGGAATGATAGGAGCATCTAATTTCTTTGAACTTTCCGTTGCCGTAGCAATTGCTTTATTTGGAGCGACTTCACCGGTTGCTTTAGCAACTATAGTCGGCGTACTAGTAGAAGTACCTGTTATGCTAATACTAGTTAAGATAGCTAATAATACAAAAAAATGGTTTAAAACAAATAATTAAGATAGGAGATAAGGAAAATGAAAAAAATGTTTATTTATGAACCAGCTATGTGCTGTGAAACAGGACTTTGTGGAGTAGGCGTTGACCCAGAATTATTAAGAGTTTCTACCGTAATAAACAATTTAAAAAAACTTGGATACGAAGTAAATCGATACAACTTAACAAGCGCACCTATGGAATTTGTAAAAAATAAATATGTGAATGATTCTATGAAAACTGGTGGAGCTAAAGTACTTCCGATAACAATTGTTGAGGATACTGTTGTAAAGTCTGGAAAATATCCGACAAATGATGAATTTTTTGAATGGTTAGAAGTATATAAACAACCATATGAAGAAGATTTAAATGATAATAATGATGATTGCTGTGGTGGCGGTTGCTGTGGTGGTAGTTGCTGCTAAATCATTCTATTAATTACACACAAAGGAGATAATTATTTATGAAAAAATTAAAAGTCGCATTTGTATGTGTTCATAATTCTTGTAGATCTCAAATGGCTGAAGCATTAGGAAAACTCCTCGCTTCAGACGTATTCGAAAGTTATTCTGCAGGTACAGAGCTAAGACCTCAAATTAATCAAGATGCGGTACGTATTATAAAAGATTTACATGGCATTGATATGAATGAGACTCAAAAGAGTAA
Source organism: Lachnoclostridium phytofermentans ISDg (assembly GCF_000018685.1). Classification (NCBI taxonomy): domain Bacteria; kingdom Bacillati; phylum Bacillota; class Clostridia; order Lachnospirales; family Lachnospiraceae; genus Lachnoclostridium; species Lachnoclostridium phytofermentans. The sequence goes on from NC_010001.1 coordinate 2,665,293, forward strand.
ATTATTAAATGACATTCCAGAAGTAGATATTGTGGTTACGATGGGTTGTAATGTAAATTGTCCTTACTTACCTTGTAGCCATAGAGAAGACTGGGGCCTTGATGATCCATCTGGTAAATCTGATGATGAATTTATTAAAACAGCAAAGATAATAGAAGCGAAGGTTATTGATCTTAAAAATAGGATACTAAATGGTGAACTAGTATAAGAAACATGTAATTCATTAGTCTGGTACTTAAATAATTATTGAATTAGTCTGACGCTTTTTGACGATTCAAGGCTCTCCATCTTGCTTCATTGGATTACCAAACTTATAATAGTAATGGCCGATGCCCACGTTCCTTGTGAATGAGAGCATCGGCCATTTTTCACGGCATCTTATAATCTGTTTTAAAAAATTCCTGGGCAATCGTAATAAAAGTATTCATCTGTGAAGTAATCCACTTATTTTTGTGGTATAGCAGTTGACTGTACATATGTACGGCAGGAAAGTCTGCTTGAATTTGAGTTAATATACCTCTTTCAATTGATTTACTCACAGAAAACATAGGTAGAAAAGAAACACCCATACCATGCTCTAACAGATGAATAATGGTCTCTGTATTTCCAATCTCAAGCACAGGCTTGATTACTATTTCTTTTTCAGATAGTATCCTTTCTAGCTCATAACGATAACTTACCCCTTTTTCAGTCAAGAGGAATGGTTCATTCTGAAGGGTCTCAATGTTAATTTTTTCTTTCCCTGAAAATGAATGCTTGCTCGAGGTAACAAAAATGATATCTTCCTCTTGCTGTACAGCTCGAACCCATTCAGAACCATAAATTTTTTGATCTAAAGTAAGAAATAAATCAATCTCATTATTTCTTACCATATTAATTAGACCATCTGACATGTCCGTTTTTATTATTGTTTCCACCTTTGGGCATGCATTATGAAATCGTAACAAAAGTTCTGGGAGTATAGCAGTCGCAAGCGATTCCACACTCCCGATACGAAGCGTACCTTCTGGAGTACTCGTTTCTCTGGCAAATACTGCAGCTTCATTGGTTACCCTCATAATTTCATTTGCATGATTAAGAAAAACTTCCCCTTGTTCCGTTAGTGATACCTGTTTTCCAATTCTCTCAAAAAGTTGTGTTCCTAATTCCTTTTCCAATTGCTGTATCTGAATAGTAATTGTGGATTGAGAATAACCCAGTTGTTCTGCTGCCTTTGAAAAATTCTGAGTTGCCGCTACCTTAATAAACGTCTTGATATTTCTAATCTCCATATTTGCACCTATTATTATTTTTAATATATATTATTGAATCTATGAATTTCACAAATACATAGCAGTATGGTACTATATAAAATTAGAAAAATCAAGTTGTATTAAGGTACTTCTTGATACAATGATACAAAAGGGTGGAAATATAATGGAAATGCATGAAATAGTACTTAATACGCAATCTGAGCGTGTAGCAGTTGAATTTATCAAAAAGTTTTGTTCAGAGAAACAGGAATTATATGATCAAAAAATACTTAATGATGCCGATAAAAATCAAATTGCTAAATTAAAACATATGAATATCCCAGAAGAAGGACGTTCCATAGATACCGTTGTTAATGAAATGATGGAGGATATCTACCAATACGGATGCCATACAAATCACACTAGATTTTTAGGCTTTATTCCTGGACCAGCTTCCGAAGTTTCTTGGTTAGGTGATATTATGACTTCTGCCTATAATCTGCATGCTGGAAGCTTTATGAACTGTCCTGCTGCAAGTTGCATTGAACAGGAGTTAATTCAGTGGCTTTGCGAGCAAGCTGGTTATACTAACGAAGCTGGTGGCTTATTTGTGTCCGGTGGTTCAATGGCTAATATGACTGCATTATGTGCTGCTCGAGACAAAATGTTAACAGAGGAGCGTCAGCATCTAGGCGTTGCCTATGTTTCTGATCAAACCCATAGTTCTGTAGCAAAAGGTCTTCGTATCATCGGTATTCCTAACACAAGACTTAGAAAAATACCAACAGATATGAATTTCCGAATGGATATGAAGCAACTAGAGTGCGCTATTCAAGCAGATATTGCTGCAGGCTTGGTTCCTTTTACTGTGATTGCAAGCGTTGGATCTACCAATACTGGAAGCATTGATCCACTGGAGGAAATTGCGCTTTTGTGTAATCAATACAATCTATGGATGCACGTAGATGGAGCATTTGGAGCTTCCGTCTTATTAACAAAGAAATATAAACACCTTCTAAAAGGAATAGAGCTATCCGACAGTATCAGTTGGGATGCTCATAAATGGTTATTTCAAACTTATGGGTGCGGAATGGTATTGGTAAAAGACAAGGCTAATCTTGTGAATAGTTATCACACAAATCCTGAATACCTAAAGGACCTTGAGACAGATGGCGACTGCATTAATCCCTATGATATAGGTATGGAATTGACAAGACCAGCTCGCGGATTAAAGTTATGGCTTACCTTGCAGGTACTTGGAAGTGATAGGATGGGGGCTGCTATTGAGCATGGATTCCAACTCGTAGAGTGGGCAGAAGATGAATTAAAGAAAAATAGTGAAATAGAGATTATATCACCTGCACAACTTGCTATTATAAACTTCCGATATGCCCCTCAGACATTTACAGAAGATCAAAAAGACGAACTGAATTTAAAGATATCAAAGAAGATGATTGACGATGGTTATGCTGGTGTCTTCACCACAGTATTAAACGGTAAAAAAGTTTTACGTATTTGCGCGATTCATCCAGAAGCAACGGAATACGACATGCGTAGCACTGTACAACGCTTGAATCAATATTTTAATGAAATTTATCCAGTAATGAAAGCAGAATTAGTATAGTAAATTTAAATATTTTCATGTGTGAATTCCCTTTTTTATTAGATTTGGTTAGCCGTTAGCCTATTTTCAAGTAAATGATAGGCATTCAGTCATTCCTTACATCGCATATAGATATATGGGATGGTATTACTTATACATGAGTTAAGGTAATTCATTTCTTTAAATTTAATATCAAATATTTAAACAATTATTTTTTTTGTCTATCTAAATAAGTCTACTATCTATTATTTGAACATTTGTAAAAATGTGGTATAATCTTTTTATATATACCACATTTTTACAAATGTTTTTTATTAAATAGATGGAATAGGCGGTGGAAAATAAAATATGAAGTTTGGATTATGCGGAATTGACTGCACACAATGTGACTCATTACAAGCGAAAGAATGTATGGGCTGTAACGCAATGCAAGGATTTTCATTTTATGGAAAATGTCAATGGTATCATTGTTGCAAAGATAAAGGTATAGAACATTGTGGAAAATGTGAATATTTCCCTTGTAGCGATTTGAAGGATGCTCTTGCAGAGGTGGGAGGTTTGCCTGCAATTGATAATCTGAACAGTCTTTTGAATAAAATCCGATTATGTAGGCTAGAAAATCATATATACTAATACAAAATCAAGGGAGCCTTGAAGATGAAAAATTTATCTGAGTCACAATATAATAAAGCTAGAGAATATCTAAAAACTCATGCAAATGACATTGACCGTGCTATGTTTGAATACTATTTTGAAAGCAAACCATTAGAAGAAGTTGTGAAAATTCTGGAGTCCTATCAAAATGAGGACGGTGGATTTGGGATGCTTGATTATGATATCGAATATCCAGGTTCATGCCTTAAAAGCACCGAGAGTGCTTGTAGATACATATATCAATTGGGTGAAATTCCAGCAAACCACCCAATGATTCAAAAACTGATACATTATTTGGTTGTTAACTATAATCTAGGAACTGGTGGTTGGAATAACCTTCTTGTACCGGAAATAAATCATTATCCGCGTGCACCGTGGTGGAACTATGAAGAAGCAAAATTTGTGGCACCAGTGAACAGTGAGGATGTTATACGAAATTATAAACCTAATACGAATGCAGCCTTAGCTGGAATCATTTTAATATATAAGGAACTGGTATCAGAAGAACTTATAAACGAATTAAAGAGTATTGTGATTGAAAAAATAATGACGACTCAGGATTACGGACAATATGAGATGATGTCGTATCATTATTTTGTCAAAGGTCTGGAAGAAGATGAACGGAAACCATTACTAGACGAGCTTATGGGAAATGGCAAACTTATTTCGATTTTAGATGATTATGGTGGCACTGAGAGTGCATACAAACTAACGAATTGGATAGACACCCCTCAACACCCTTATTATCCGATGTATAAGAAGGATGTCTTGGCATGCCTTGAAAATCTGATAAATTCACAAAAAGAAGACGGAAGCTGGGCACCTAACTGGTCTTGGGGCGATGTCGAAGGATGGAAACGTGCCAATAAACGTTTGAAGGGAGTTTTAACAGTTCAATTTTTGAAAATAATTTATAGATTTTCTAATGAGCTGGAAAGATCGTAATAATGATCATTAAATATTTATATTAGCTGGTTACAGTAACTTGCAAAGATATCTTTATTTTGGAGAATTATAATGGAATATAAGTATACAAAAAATGATAATTATGAAGATTTCGCCAGTGGAAGGGTTTTATATCATGTAGGTGGTGAACCTACATTTCCGGTAAGGCTAGCTCTAGAAATATATGAACGATGTTTACAATATTCCATTAAAAAGGCAGAGATTTCCCTTTACGATTGTTGCTGTGGTGGGGCCTATATGCTTTCAATATTAGGATTATTGAAAAGTAATACCATAGCAAATCTTTATGGTAGTGATATAAATTCAGAAAGTATACAATTGGCGAATGATAATCTTGGCCTTTTAACGAAGTCCGGAATCAATAAGCGAAGAGATGAATTAAAAGCTCTTTACCAAACATATAAGAAAGCTTCCCACATAGATGCATTACATAGCATTGACAGGATAGAAGAATTATTGACCAGAGAAATAAAAACTTATTTATTCAAAGGAAATGTTCTTGAGGTTTGTGACTTGCCATTCACCCCTGATATAATTATTACCGATGTTCCTTATGGTAATATGGTTGAATGGGAAGAGGGTAGTGGAGGTATCAATCAAATGATGAATGCCTTATCAGCAGTGTGTGGGAGTGACACAATCATTTGCGTCTGTATGGACAAAAAACAGAAGATACACAACGATATTTTTCAAAGACTTGAAAGGCAACTGGTTGGTAAGAGGAAATTTGAGATATATAAGAAAAAGGCATCTGAGATTGCATGGGTAGCTCTATATAAACTATTTGTATTGATATACAAACATATGTTTGGTATAATAATTGAAAAAGAATGTTTATAGAAGGAGGAGCTTTTAAAGTATGGTTAATATATTTAACATGGATAATATTCCTAATGAATACACCATGGATTTTTTAGGAAAAGCTAATACATCTTATTTAGGTAAATTAGCGGGAAGCGATAAACTTTATGTCAATATAGATAGAATATCACCAGGGGCTAAGAGTGCTAAATATCACAGTCATACAAAGCAAGAAGAATTTTTCATAATTCTTAGCGGGTATGGGACTTTAAGAATAGATGGAAAAGAATATTTAGTAAAGAAAGGGGATTTTGTTTCTAAGCCAGCCGGGAAAGGAATAGCGCACCAATTTATCAATACTGGAGAGGAAGTCCTAGAGATACTTGATGTCGGTACCAAAGAGGAGGGCGACATAGCGTATTATCCTGATGAAGAGATATATTATTTTAGTGATGAAAACCTTGTTTTTAATGTGAATAGTAAATTAAGTACATGGGATTCTGAACCAAATAAATGAATTGAAAAGTATACAGTATGTGCCCTGCTGCTATACTGGGTCAGCGTATTGCACCAGGTTTTGAAATCAACAAATCTGGATTTTAATGACATACAAAAGAAAGAAATAGACAATTTTGAATTTATCGAGCTGTTTATAATCAAAGATTATTTACATAACTGTGTTTAGGAGGTTTAAGATGAATCATAAAGATGGTGAATTAGTCCAAAAAATTATTAAACTTCAAAATAATGAGACTATTGAGATACGCAAGTTGACACCAAGTCTTGCAGAAGATTACGTACATTTTTTTGATACTACACCACACGATGACAATGTGGATGAACATAAATGCTATTGTGTATGTTGGTGTAACGATGATTATGAGGGCAAAGATTTTTCAACAGTAGAGAAAAGAAGAAGAAGTGCCCTACAATATGTTAAAAGCAATAATATTCAAGGTTATCTTGCTTATAGTGGCGATGTGGTCGTTGGATGGTGTAACGCCAATACGAAATCAGATTGTTTGAAATGTGCTAGTTGGCGAAGATTTATGGATTATGTTCCTTTAGAGGCATCTACCTCAGGTATAAAGGTGAAATCCATATTCTGTTTCGTGATTGCACCGGAGATGAAAAGAAAAGGCATTGCCACGCTACTATTGGAGCGTGTGTGTAAGGATGCGGTCCAAGATGGATTTGACTTTGTGGAGGTATACCCTTACAAAGAATCTAGTTATCAATCATCAGATTTTGGCGGTCATTTTGAGATGTATAATAAAAATGGGTTTCATGTGTCTTTAGAGACTGAACAAGGGCTTGTCATGAGGAAGCAGTTAAAGTAGTCTGTTCAAAATAGGCATTATATGAAGCTGACAACTTCCAATTTAAGTTGATTAATATAAATAGGAAGTTGAAAATGAGGATTACTTATATTTGATGAGGTGAACAAAATGAAGTCTATAACAATTTGTGGTAGTATGAAATTTGCAGAGAAAATGAAACAGATTGCTTGGAGACTGGAGGTTGAAAAAGGGTTTAATGTACTTCAATGCATCTATAATGAGCAGAATGAGCCTATAACTGACGAGGCACAAAAGCGTCTTGTTGCAGCACATTATAGGAAAATAGATATTTGCGATGCCATTTATATTGTTGATATTGATGGTTATATTGGCACATCGGTTACTGATGAAATTTTATATGCAAAGGAGAACGGAAAAGAGCTTATTTTTCACAGCAGACAGTCTTAAATAACTTCGTGCAATGAGCATAACACTAAGCTGACAATTTACAATTTGTCAGTCAACTTTCCTCTTATTAAGCCAACATCAAGTGGAAAGAAGTTATCCTCTATTAAGGAGAAGGAGAAGGTGAATGGAAGAATTTAATATCGGCGGGGTAATACCATTCAGTGGTTATAACTGGCGCATTCTTGACATAAAAAACAATGCGGCTTTGATTATAACCGAGTATATTATAGAACAGCGTGCTTACCATGACGCTTATAAAGATATAACATGGGCTGACTGCTCGTTAAGAAAATATCTGAACGGTGAATTTTATGACAAATTCAACGCAACTGATAAATCAAGAATAATTCCGGTAATAAATAAAAATTTTGACAATCAGTGGTATGGTTCAAAAGGCGGAGCAGATACAAATGACAGTATATTTTTATTAAGCATTGAGGAAGTGTGTAAATATTTCGGTGATAGCAGTTCAAAACTGCAAAACCGAGGAAAAAATCAAAGATATTGGTTTGAAAGAAAAGATGAAAACAACAGTAAGCGAATAGCAAGACTTCAGGGTAAAGAATGGGGTTGGTGGTGGTGGCTTCGGTCACCCGGCCGCGTTAATGTAAAAGCCGTGTACATCTTCGGGACTGACGGTAATATAGGTATCCAAGGTAACAATATATTGAAAGGCAACATCAGCGATGGAAAATGTACAGGCGGTGTCCGTCCCGCTTTGTGGCTAAAGCTGGAATTGTAATTTTTAGCTACGTTTCAAGTGGTTTGACTAAGTTACAACATTAATTAAATATATTTTAAAGGAGAATTAATATGAGTAAATACGAAAACGCGATGAAACTTATGGAGGAACGTTGCGGAAATGGTAAAGAAGAAGTTATTGCCCTTGCAACAATATCACTATCCCCGAACGCTGCCGGTAATCCTCGCCCTGCTGTCCGTATGGTTTGCGCTTATTATGAAGACGGCGTATTTTATGTTTCAACGGATGCAAAGAAAAATAAAATGCTGCAAATTGAGAAAAACAACGAGGTTTCCGTCGGTGGGTTAGATTGGTACGCTTTCCAGGGCACGGCTGAAAATCTCGGTTGGGTTAAGGACGAGAAGAATGTGGAAATCAGAGCGAAATTTAAAAAAATCTTCGACTGGTTCGATGAAGTTGGCGACGAAGACAATCCGAACTCAATCGTTCTGCGTATCACCCTTACAGAGGGTACTATTACTGACAACGAAAGAAAATACGGTGAATGGCAGTATGATATTGATTTTATCAATAAAACAGCGATGTAACAAGCATTTATTCCCAAATAAGTCATTGCACGGATACATATTCAACTATACTTTTATTAGTGGAGGAGTTATTATGCAAGAAGTTTTTCCAACAAATCAAGAACTTAACAACAACATATCATGACGGAAAATGGATGTCTTTTGAACCGGTCAATTCACTACTTGAAGATATTCAGAAGATATTACGTATTAAAAGAAAACCAAATAAAAAGTAGATAATAAGAATAATTTACTGTAAACTTCTTACACAATATTATGCGAATGCAATTACAAATGATTCGTTACGAACCGTTATTTCATTAAGAGCATCAACTTCAACAATGATTTTTGCAGAAAAGTTATACATATATCGACAGCAAAAATTTACTGAAGAGGGATATTAAAAACTATATCCTTTTGGAAAAGAATTTCATAATGTTCTAATATTAGCAATAGTGGATGATGATAATCTATAAAAATAATAGTTTAGCTGAATGGAGTGATGATGATGGATTTTTTAGAATTAGCAAAAGAGAGATTTTCTGTCCGTAAATTTAAAGAGGTGTCTATTTCCCTAGAATATATTGATAAAATATTAGAAGCAGGCTCTATTGCACCAACAGCTTGCAATAGACAACCGCAAAAAATTCTTGTAATTAACACGAAAGAAGGAATTGAAAACTTCAAAAAGTGTACAGAATGTCATTTTAATGCTCCATTAGCATTTGTAATTAGCTATGATAGAGAACAATGTTGGAAAAGGTCTTATGATGGAAAAACAAGCGGTGAAATAGACGCAAGTATAGTCGCTACTCATATGATGTTAGAAGCAACAGAATTAGGTATTGGCTCAACATGGGTGATGTATTTTATACCTGAGGCTATTAAAGTAGAATTTGAATTTCCTGATAATTTAGAACCAGTAGCTGTATTAGTTATGGGATACCCATTAGAGGGAACAAGTCCTGCTGCTGAACATTTTAAAACAAAGAAAATGATTGAGATGATAACGTATAATAGCTATAAGAAAAGATAATATAGTTTTTCAATTTACGTAGTATTTGAGCGTACAACGAAGAAACCAAATATCCCTTACTGAAACTACACTCCGCTTTATCGGATTAAATGGCCTTTAGATGGTAAGTTGAACTAGAAAATATACAATACATATTAACTAGAGGAGATAAGAAAATTTGAAAATTATGGACTTCTTGAAAAATCATACAAAGGAATTATATTTTGTTGCAGCAATTCTAATGTTTATTGTTGGAATTATTGAAAATAGTACAGTATGGACTATTTTAGGCTGTGCCAATGTTGTTTTGGGTATTAATTATAGAAAAGAAAAATAACAATTGTATATTGGTGCAACTATGAGCATGCTACAAAGAAGCTAAACAAGTACAAATCATGTTTATTAGTTGTTTTTGGGCTAATCCTTTATTAATTTGATAATATTTGGCAGAAATAATTATAAATGGTTGCAAAATATGCATTATAATCAAATTATATTTCGGACATTACATAATGAATGTTTGATTATGGAGGAGTGAGATAATTGTGGATGGATTAAGCGGATGGAAATGATTCTTGACTATATTGAGGAGCATTTGATTGAAACAATTTATTTTGATGAAATAGCAAAGATTGGATGTTGCTCGAACTACAATTTTCTAAGAGTTTTTTCGTTCTATATGGAAATTTCACTAACCGGGTATAATAAAAACATAAGAATGAGTGTGGCAGCTGATGAACTTCGAGAATATATCATGTTATTTAGAAGGGGGATTTGTAAATGTATAATGAAAAGTGTAATATCGAGGTTATAACAGTTGGGGGAGATATTATAGTGTACGGGTTGAATTTACAGAGTTCTGGATTGCCGATTAATTTTGATAGTCTTGGAATGATGTGGGACAAGTACACGGAGGATATGAAGAATAATACCCCTAATCGTGCGGACAAAGAGACTGAATATGCAGTTTGTCTGAATAAAGTGCCTGACTATATAGTTGGCGTTGAAGTAACTGAAATCCAAGAGGCGGAGGCTGGATTCAAGAGTTTTAAAATTCCAGCGGGAAAGTATGTCAAGGTAGAGTTTAATGGAGAAAATCATGAGGATCTAGTGGATGCTAAGTTAATGACAAGACAAAAAGAAGCTAAGAAATGGGCAAAGAATGAAAAGATTAAGCTAAGTAATGAATTTACGGTGGAAGCTTATCCAAAGCAAACGGTAGAACTGGAGCATCCTGAGATGTATTGCTTGTTTCCAATTCTATAGATGGAAACAAGTGGTACTTGATGGGCTGATGATAGGACAAAAAAGGCAAGAATATGTGTAAAAAAGGTATGGTTTGAGGATGGTACAACTTGGTCTAATCTGTTAATAATACCTGGTTAAAAACATATCAGAATAAAAATTATTAATATATGAATTAATAAAAAGGGGGCGTTGCAATAAGTGAGCAATCACTTATGGAGCAACAACAGCAGATGCTTATATTCCACAATAAATTTTAATTTAAATGGAGACTGATATTATGAAAACCAAAATTTATATTGCCTTCATGCTTGGACTCATCGGCATGTGTACTTTATACGGTTGTGGATCTTCTTCACATGAGAAATCTACCATCGGAACAGAATCCACATATGAAGAGTTAGATGTTGACTACACAACTAACGACGACGGGACATATACGTATAAAGAACATCTACAAGTTTAAAATTGAAGTTTCTGGTATCGAAGGAGAATCACATGTTACATTTATTATCTTAACAAATGATGAAGAAACTAGTTTTGAAGATGTCTCTTACAGTTTGAAAAAAGCAGAGTGTTGTAGATAATATAAGTTGTAGATAATATGATAAGTAGCATGAAATCTGGATTGTTGTCCAGTGAAGTAAAAGTTAGTAAATAAATGGATACCCTAAAAGTCTCGGAAATCTTGATTTTACAAGCTTTCTTTATTTTTGTTCTATTTTATTTACTAAGATTTGCTTCATTTTTTGCGAAGAAAATCTTAGTAAATGTCGTTTATTGAACAAAATCTTAGTAAATGTCGTAGGTTTTGAAGAAAAAGTTAGTAAATGTAGAATGTATTATAGTTAGCTATATTTGTTTTGGACAACCGAGGAATAAAACTCGTTAAACTAGTAATCTAGTAGTGGTAGTGGTTTAGTTTCGGATTGTTGAATTATAGAATTAAGTGGTGTAAAATGGTAATGAGTGTCATATTGTACGTAGATATAAAACTCATCATAACTATAATGAGAACCAAATGATGACTTAGCATTAATACTGTAAGGAGGATAATAGTTGCGATCAATATCAAAAACCAGTATGATTTGTATGTGTTTTTTACAAGAAGCAATCTAGCAGAATTTTTTAATGAAGAAATTGAATGGTAAATGAATGAATCAAAAAATCTATGGGGTGTCATTTGTCTTGACAGGCAAGATAAAAATTATACAGTAATCTTTTCTGCTCGGGATGAAAATAGACAAATTCATTGTATTGATTTAAAAATTGATATAGAGAATATAGATAAGGCAAGAAATAATTAAGAAATTTCCATATATACATATTGTATTGCCTGAAGAAGAGGAGTTCTTTTAAAAGGACATAGAAAACCAAAAGCCATTTAATGAGTTGTTTGATGTGACCGATTCGCATATAAACGCTGAGATGACTCTTGAAAATATTTCGATTTTTTTAAATGGAAGTATGAAAGGATAGTCCCTAAAAACAATAATCTACTAAAACAACGAAATAAAATATATGCACATAATGATGAAAAATCACTTTACAATAATGAAGGAATTATTTCGAACTTTCCGCTTAATAGAAGTGACATGGAAACATTAATATCTTTTGCTTTAGAATTCTACCAATATATTGTTACTCTTTAACAGGAGTTAAAAAAGCCAACAATCCTGTAAATATTAACGATTGGAAAGGAACTTTAGATCTTGTGAGATTAGGCTATAAATATAAGGATGTTTAGCTTTAACAAGATGTCAATGAATTTATATAAAATCATTATTCGGAAACGGAATGATTACTTTGATTGTGGTAATAATGGGAAGTTCGGTAATCGTAAATTATTACGATGATGTACTAATGTAAATAAGAAATAATTTATAGGAGAATTTATCATGGGGACACTTTATGAAGCAAGTCAAGAAATAAAATCGTGGATTACGGATCAGCCTGTACAAGAAGAATCTTTAACAGATTGGATGCTTCGGTATATCTCAAAATATAAAAAAAACTTTCACTATTATTTATTTAATAAAACACAAGAAGCCTGTAATGGTGCCGATTGGCTATGGTGTATTAAAACTAATCCTTACATATATTTGTTTTTAGTTCAAGCGAAAAAAACTAAAAAAACACCTTCTGAAAATTATAGTGGATTAAATCAACATAATGGTGATCAAATAGTTAATTTGTTGAATGAAGCAAAAACCAAAAATCTTTATCCAATTTATACTTTTTATACAAATGAAAACTACCAGACAAAATGTGGTGCTCCAAAGATTGATGAAGGTGCTTTTCTTGCAAGTGCATATGATATAAAGAAATTATTTGATGCCTATGGATCGAAAATTAAAATAAATTCGAGATTAGTTAATGCTACACATACAGAATCACTTCTTAACAATTGTATTGGTTTATCATGCTTAGAAGATTGCCCATTATGCAATAGTGAAGACTCACATGATTTTGAAAATTTTCTTACTAACTACTTAGTAAATAAAATCGAAGATTTTAATACGAAATTAATAGACGAAAATTCCATTTACCGCTATAAGCAAGACGAGGTACCAAGCTATATTAGCGCATTGCCACCTATGAAACCTAATGGACAAGGAGTATCATTGCCTGATTGGTATCAAAAAGAATTCAGCAGTCAAATACAAAACCTTAATGGTATTGTTGTATTTGATTTTACAAAAAAAACATTTGACTATTAATGTAATTAATTACCACATCCATTAAATTACAAAGAAAATAATTATACCACATAATTTAATAGGTGTCCTTTTTCTATTTTCGATATTGATAATTATGTTAATTCTAAAGGCGTTACAGACAAATACATACCCTTTTTCATATTTAAACATTTATTCAAGAAATTGTATAACTATATTTTTACTATATTGAAGGGTGATGTAGAATTATCGTTTGATTATAGTAAAATTACATTGTATAGTGTACCAGACTATGTTATTTCACTAAGTGATAATTATTATAACATATATGAAGTAGACTATTAAATTGAACCCTCTACATTTTGAGCTTTATGCTGTATTTATTTTATATAGATTTATGGATATATATGGTATATAATTAGATAATCATAAGTGTAATTTTTTACAAGCTTTATAAGGTATATGAGGGGAGAGTAAGAATGTCAAAAAATGCAATCAATTATTTTGAAAAAATAATCATACCACTAATTCAAACAAATTATCCGAATATTATGTCAGATCTGGATATAATGATATTAGGCTCCGTTGGATTAGGAATTGATGATGAGATTTCTGATATTGAAGCATCTATATATTTAGATGATTTAATATGGAAAAACCAAGGGAAGCAATTACAATTGTTATTAAATGATTGTCTAGCTAAAACGAATAAGTGGAAGAGAGAAGGCTCGATTATTTGTGTCCATCCGGTTTCTTGGCTATTAGACGGTAATGCTAAGAAATTCCTATCTAATAATGATAATTTACCTTGGGAAAATGTATCTTTTGAAACTTTATTTACAATGCAAAAAAATACTATAATTTTAAATTCCAAAGGAACATTAAAACATTTACGGGAAAAAACTGAGGTAACAAAATATCCAGAGCAGCTTTGGAAAAAATTATTAATAACCAATTTAAAAGAGCTGTCCATTGAAGAATTTTTTGAATTAAATAAGAATGTTCAGCGAAATCAAATACCGGAAGCTTATATATTGTTTGGCATAATGATAGAGAGAATTTACCACATTGCTTTTTTGGTTTCACATGAATATTATCCATGGCGTACACACCTAGATTGGGCATTTAGAAATTTATCCATTTCTAGAACAGAACTTAGTACCAAAATAGATAAGTTATTATCTACAAGTAGTTGGAATGAAAGAGTTGAAATAATAAAATCTATTATTGATTTTTATAGAAACTATATAAAAAATAATAATCTTATTCCTGAAATCGATGTATATAGCGATGACCTTGAGAAGGAACTGATTTGGGCGGAGCGGCTTTCTGCTTGGAATACACCTGACTGGCGGAATTTCATTACAGAAAAGGAAAAGAATGCTGTAGATAGTGGTTATTCGCCAGAGCAATTTTGGGTTTGGAGTCTGTGGGGGTAAACTCTCTAAATGAGAGGTGGTGGAAAAGTGCCCCAAGATAATAGTAAATATGATGAAATTAAGCGAAAGTTAAGAGAGCTTAAAAAACTTGAGATGAAAATACGCTCCATAAACTTTGATTTACAGAAAAACAGTAAAAAATCTTTAAGAGAATTTGAAAATGCAGAACTTGTATGGAATAAATTCTTTGACTTAAAAAGTGGAACTTCAAAAGATTTGAAATATTCCATCATGGAGCTATCGGAAATGACGAAAGATGAATTTAAGGATGTCATTTCCGAGTATTTTTATTATGTATATTATTTCTACAAAGAAAGTGAATTATCAGATTATTCAAAAATTGATATTGAACTCCTTACGCAATTGGGACTTTCGATATATGCAGATAATGCTGAAATAAAAAGGAAGTTTCGAGAGCTTGCTAAAACATTTCATCCCGATAATGGCGGAGATAGTGCTAAGTTCATAGAAATAATGGAGAAATATAAGAATTTTAAAAATTGAGAAATATATTATTGAAGCAATTCGGCTACATATAACCACTTTTGTGTCCGTGTTACGACTATTTACCACTTTTATGTCCGTTAATAATATGAATACAGCAACTGAAAATATATTATTTACTCAGCATGTATATATAATTACAACTTGTAACCACTTTTGTGTCACTTTTTTATTTGGATACTGAACCATAAATAGCGGTGATATATCATTTTACCGGTTTTGTGTCCTTGATGTTACCAAATTTGTGTCCCTCGACATCTATGTCCAGTGAAATAAATGTTAGGGAATAACCATACTAAACTATCTCCTGAAAGCCTTGATTTTGAAGGCTTTCTTTTTATGCGCATTTTTAGTCCCCAACTTATCCTACAATTATATTTGAAGGATAAGTTGGGGAATCCTGTTTTTTGAAGTAAATATTAGGTAATATGTGTTTAAATGAAGTAAATGTTAGGGAATATAGTTTATCTATATATTTTCATTTCATCTGCTTATCATGGTTAATATGATATAATATAGATATATATAGCAATATGGTGCTAATATAAAAAATGAGAAGTTCGAAGGGATATTTCAATTTTTATTATTTGTATAAGGAGGATCTCAATGTTATTGTTTTATGGAATAATATGGTGTATTCTGTAATGAGTTGGAGAGTGAATATATGTCCAAATTACAATATAGCTCAACAAGGCAACTTGTTAAATCTTTTATAGAGCAAGGAAAAGAGGGTAATGCTGGGATTTTAAACAAGAATGGCATGATGAAATGCCAACATTAATAAAAGATATGCTCTAAATTTGTAGCTGTTAACGTTCCACGTAAACTTGTAATAAGACTTGTATACACATATATTCAATCCAACATTGATTGGATTATCAAAGAATCAGAAAAACTAAAATTATTCAGCCATGGAGGACGCAAACGGCTAAGATATTGGTTATTCCAGGGAGCCAAGTCGGCAGTGGTACATTCAGAGGAGTTTAAAGAACTTCATGTCTACTACACGACGAGACCAGACAATCCACTAAAAAAGATGCAGTCATTGATTGTTATTACATGCAAACTGCTCCGAGTCATTTATACCATCTTGACCAAGGGGCAGCATATGATTCGAAAAAAATGCTAATAGACATAAAGCACCCAATGAAAAAGGAAGCACAGGCAGCTTAGTAATACAAGATAAGACAGCATAATGAATCCAGACCCTTGCTGGGTTCCAGAGCAATCTGAAATCTACCAGGGTTCTGGAAAGAAACCCGATAACGATGGAGTATTAAAAGTACTACATTACCAACAAGACTAACAGAGAGATACACGGTAAAGCGTCCACTGAATATCAGTACTTGTGGATCAAGTAGGTCAGTAAAATCAAATACAAACAAGAGCTGTAGATGGCGGTAGTTCTCTCCGTAGGGCATGACCCTGTTAGAAAGCTTTACTAGCACTCAGTGTATGAACAGGTGGGACGAAGGAAGTTGGGACACGATCCCTTTAGACACGGAAGGTTCACCATCATAGATAAACAGAGAATTTATAGCCTTTATATAGCAAACAAAGAGGATGCTTTTAAAGTTATACCTATTTTTAGATATTCAGTACAGGATAATTAATCGCTTACCTTCTAAGAAAATAAAAGTAAAGGAAGATGCAGTATGAACTGACCCCTGTCAAGTAGACAAGTAAAATAATTAAAAATGTATTAGATAATGCGATCACATTTGTGGTCGCATTTCTTATGCGATTCGTTCCTTTTTCTTTGCTTCTAATTCTGCTTTATAAGCAAGAATTCTTTTGTTTTCTGGTATTGGATATTTAACTGGAAACTCTGAGTTGATAGCCGCCTTCCGAACTTCCATTGGTGCTAAGTTACTAAAGCGTTCCTGATATCGTCCATTGTTATAGTATTCTATATATTCAGCGATTGCCTGACAAAGTTCGTTTTCATCAGCGAAATCTGATATATAATACATTTCAGATTTGATAATTCCCCAAAGACCTTCTGTTGGACCATTATCAATACAGCAACTAACACGAGACATAGATTGAGTCATTCCTTGATTCAAAAGTTTCTTCTGAAAAACTTTGTTTGTATATTGAAATCCTCTATCACTATGAAAGAGGGGTGTGACATCTGGATTAGATTTAAGTGCTAAGTCATATGTATCAAAAACAAGCTTGTTATCATTGTGGTTGCTTAGTACATATGACACTACTGACTTATCATAAAAATCTAGAATGGCACTTAAATATACTTTCCTATTACTCATAGGCACTTTGAATTCTGTAACATCTGTTCCCCATTTCTCATTAGGTTTTGAAGCCTCAAATTCCCTATGTAAAATATTTTCAGCAGTTGTTTCTGGTGTTGAATAACGATACGGTTTTCGCTGCTTTCTAATTACAGATTTGATGCCATATACACGCATAATACGTTGTATTCTACCTTTACTATAATGCTTGTTTTTATCTCGGTTAATGTAATTACGCATTCTACGATAGCCTAAAGTATGTTTGAACTTTTCATCGTATTCCCTGATCCATAGAGCTATCTTTTCGTTTTCAATCTCTTCTTTTGGCTGTTCACGATTCAACCACTTATAGTATCCTGTACGTGAAACATTTAATTGCTGACACATCCAGCTTATATCCCAATCTTTTTCTGTTTTGAAAAACTGAATAGTAAGATATTTAGGCTCCATTTTTCCCTTGGCTAGAATCGCCTCCTTTCGAATTCCTTCACTTTTTTTAACAGTTCTACAATCATATCTCTTTCTTCAAGCTGGCGTTTCAGACGTTTGTTTTCCCTCCGAAGTTTCTCTAGCTCATCAACTTCTTCATCAGATTTGTGATGACCACGTTTATCTGCCAAGCCCTCTTCACCACTAGCATTGTATTTGCGAACCCAGCTATAGACTTGACTATAAGAAACATCATATTGTTCAGCAGTATTCTTATAATCACATCCATGTTCGATACAGTATGCAACGATTTCCTTACGTTCTTCAATTGTTACTTTTCTTCTTGCTTCAGCCATATAGACCTCCTGTTTCGGATTATAATCCTTTAGTTCCATATCGCTATTATACACTGAAATCCATCTTGCTAAAGAAGAAACCGCACAAATATTATATTTAGCCATGAGTTCTGGGAGCGAGCCATTTCCAGCAATATATTCCTCGACAACCATGGTTTTAAATTCTTTTGTATAACTTTTATTCCCGCTAGTTGAAATAAACGCTTCTGCTCCTTGATTTTGAAATAATAGAACCCATTTACGTACAGTTTCTTTACTAGCAATTTTCAGTTCTGTACATATCTCTTGTAGGTTCTTTGATCCAGTTAAATAATCTTCAACAGCCTTTAATTTTTGAGCTGGTGAAGAAGGTGATTTAGACATAATAAAATCCCTCCAAAGTAGTTTTGGTTATTTACCATGTCTACTTTAGAGGGATCATATCAGTAGCAGTAGCATCTTCCTTTGTTTCTTTATAAAAATGATATTTTAAAGTATATGCTACATAATACTTTATTTTTGTATGATACTCTTAATGTACTCTTTTGTTTCACTATTTTCACCTATATAGTAAATTATGTACTGTTCTTTTAGATAACAGTGTTCAAGAAAAGGACTTTTTGTAAGATTATAAGCTTTTTCTGCTTCTCTAGAACTAGAGTAAATGAATACAAACCATTCTTCTTCATTTACAATGAGAATATTCGGAGTTTCTTTATAAGGCAAGTCTTCACTTCTAGATTTTTGATAATCCATTAAATCTACATTATAACCATCATTTTTAATTTCCTGACACAACGATAATATCATTGTCTTTTTCTGATGATTATTCGAATTAAATTTGTATACAAAAATACATATTAAAAGTACAATAAGTGGTATCAGAACAAGCAAACATTTTTTCCTCATTTGACAAGAATCATCATTTCATTATTATTAATTTTAGCCATGATACGATCATGAACCGTGGAATTAGATATGAATGGATCAAGTTCATACCACTCAATACAGTCGCGACCTTGTTCGTTATTATGATAATCCATATCTCTATGCTGATAGGCTGTAAAACCATTCCATGACTTTCCATCTAATTCACTGTCAGGCCAAGCTTCGTGTGCATCCGCCCATATTTTTGCATTTGCTCCGCTATTGAAGACGAGTTTCATGCGTGCATTCCAGAATGCATGACGATAAGCATTTCCTTTATCCCCATCTTTCCACCCTCTAAAATATTTATTCGTCCATGTATCTGTTTCTTCTGCACAGGATTTCACTATTAATGCTTCCTTTGGATATAAAACAACTAGTGTTTTCTCTGTTGGAGTTAAGTTATTAAATTCGTCAACAAGAGAACCTGAGGAAAAACCATATATTTTCGGTTGAGTGCGTGCGAAGTTGTCCCAATCAATTAAATTAACAATTTCGTCAACAGATTTATCTTTATTCTTTTCTTTTATTGTTTCAACATCCTGAATAAATTTAACCTCAGCAATACTAAGATTACTAAGTATCATATCTGTAGTTTTTTGATCGAGGTCTTCTCTTAAAAACGCTTCAGCAGAAGCCATGTCCATTGATGTGTATTCCTCATAAGTAGTGTTACTTGGTGCTGAAGAAGCCATAGCATTATTTGGTTCAATACACGCTAGATTCATAGCACACAACAAACCTAAAACGACTCCTTTTGTTAATAGTTTTCTTTTTGACATAATTAATTATACCTCCTCATTTTAATATAATATGTAATTAATTCAACATATTATATGTATATTACCAGTTTTTCCTAAATTGTCAAATTGTTGTGGTCATGCTTTTTTGTAACACTAGGAGGTGCAGACATTTTCTTGCACTAAATTAACATTAAGTTCACGTCGATACTCAATTTGGCTCATACTTTGTATTTACTGGCTTTCTTTTTTTATGCACATTTTGCCACCTAACTTTTACTTCAATTATTGCAAAAAAGTATAACTGTAGGACATTCATCGTTCTGAAAAATGCGAAATGTAAAGAAGATGAATGCGTGGAAGATATAAATGGTATCAAAGCGTTTCGAGTAACGAAAGAACGATACCAAAAATACTAAATAATTCAGCCGGTATAGCGTTTAACTATTTGGAAGTATATGACGGTAGAGCATTTCAAATCACTCTTGCAGGACCACTAGAGACAAACAAATACCTATTGTTAATTGGAACTGTTTTTACGGTTGTTATTCTGTTTGTTTTATGGATAATAAAAGACATATTTACAGTACCATTTTCTATATGTCTGAAATTTATAATAGTGATATATGTGGGCAACATTGGCGTTTTTCAAAAGGTTCCCTCGATGTATTGAATGATACAGTCACAAAAGTAATTACACAGTCTTTAGTAAACATATCAGATGTAACTAAAGTTGTTCTGCCAGGAGTAAAAGACGGAACAAAACTGGTATATCGAAAACATATGCAGAAATTATGGAGAAAGTACTATTACATAAGGAATTGTTTTACACTTATGATGATATACTTGGCTGGTTTAGTAATATGTAAAGAAAATTAGTCCAGAAATTATAGCCGATCCACTATGTAATTCTATGAGTATATATATAGTAAATATAATTAGCTACCAGATAAGGTTCCCTTGCCTTTTATGAATAAACTTTATGACACCCATACCATAATTGATATTACTTCTATTTAGTGAGACCCATTCAACAATTCGCATTCCCGTATCTTTTATTAACTGTATGATTGCATTACTTCTAAGAGAATACCTTTTGTTTTCTATAATTCGTTTAGTTTAGCTTCGCTAATACTTTAATTACTTATTCTACATTCCTGGAAGCTGAATTATTAGAAATCTAGCCGGCCTGCTTCAGATTTAAAGACTAATTTAGTTAATCATTTGATATCTGAGGGAAAGTTAAGTTCTATGGAGCAAATAATATTATTTATTGACGAAGCTAATTTTATGGGTATGAATGATTATAACTACTTAATTGATATCTATAACAGGTTAGATCGAGCTCAAGTACGTATGACAGTTCTTTTAGTTGGAACAAAGGAACTAGTTAGCGTAAAGACAATGCTTATGCAAATGAATAAGCAACAGATTGTTGAAAGATTCATGGTAAGAGAATACCAATTTAGAGGTATAAAATCATTGAAAGATCTTCAAATATGTATGGCTAGTTATGACTTTTCAGAGTATCCTGAAAACACAGGTTGGAGCTTTACTCAATATTTCTTTCCAGAAGCCTTTAATGAAGGACATAAATTATATTCATTAGCTGAGGATTTATTATCCTATTTTGGTGAGGCATTAGGTTCTAATACACTTGAAATACCTATGCAGTATATAACAAGCACAATAGAGAATTGCTTTAGAAGATTTGGTTGTGATGGGAAAGGTGTATATTTCCCAACAAAGAATGAATGGATGCAGGCTATTAAAGATTCTGGCTATGTTATGGCGGAAAATCTATTTGAAAGCTGTAAAGCTATATAAGGAGTGAAACAAGTGATGTATACGTGGAACACTAATTGGGTAAATCCTTATGAAAGTCCATGGAGTATTATCAATAAATTCATGTTCGCTAATCAAATACATGGTTTAGATGCAGCGAGAGAGCTAACCACTACACAACTAAGAAAAATAGATAATTATAGGGCTAAGTATATTCACACAGGAATTGTTTCGAATTATCAATTTAAAGATAATTCTTGGTGTATTGGAGATAAATCAATTGTAGATTATGGCATGGAAAATATTAAAAACCTCCTAAAACCACTGTTATCATTTCAAAATAGGTTTATCCGCTCAAATAATATTTGTAGTACAGTAATTAAGAAAACACTAAATCATTGTCCTGAATGTATGAAATATGGATACCATTATATATTTCACCAATTTACGTTTCTTGATAGATGTTTGGTTCATAATAAAAAACTCATTAGTACTTGTCCAAAATGTAATGAGGAGATTCCATATGCAATTGAATTCCAGTATAATATTCACGCATATCAATGTAAATACTGTAAAAGCTATTTACTAAGTAATGATAATTTTGAAATTTTATTAAATGAATGGAATAGAGTAGTAGCATATACTAATAGAAGAATACCGTTTAATAACTCTAGTATATTTCCATTTATAATAACAAATAACTTTCAACAGTGCATAAAAGATAACGATATAAATAATGTTTTGAAATCATTATTTTTTAATAAGTCGATTAAAGTTCCGTCAAAGTATACGATAAAAAAATGTATTCATTGGAATGAAATCAATTTTGGTAATGTAATTACACCTAATTTAACCCCCAAAAAAGATATTATAGAATACGCATATGTATATGCATTTCAAAAATTATACCGTCATTTATCTAAATCTCAAAGATTAAAATCAAAACTTAAAAAAGCTGAAAATTATATACTTGTATGTGCATCTAAACCATTAATTAAACCAGAAATTATTGAAAAAGAAATTATATGCTTTGATTTCAATGCAGTTACTTTTTATCTTTGGAAACGAGATATGGAATATGGTCATTACTTAAAAAATGGATACCGAATTAATAGAAGTACCGCATATTCTTACAAATTTAATGCTAATGATGAAATTATAAGTTATCTAGATAAAATTAGAATGTTCTTACCAGAGTTCATAGATGAAGATTGCAAATTTAGTATATTAGTTCATATAGCATTTATTTTATTAAAAAATAAATATTTTGAATGGCAAATCCTAATGAAATACTTAGTAGAAAATTATAATAAATATGAATTAATGGATAAACTAAAAAATATAACATTAAGGAATTTTTCAAATGATTATAACAAGGAATTCTTATTAGTTATAGATACAGCAAAAACTGAATATAAATTATTTTTTGATAATTAGGTTAATATATAAGCCACAGTATGAATTTATACTGTGGCTTATATATTATTATTAGTTTTATTTATCAGCATTCCCTAGATTTTATTTCAAATCTAGAGGAGATATGTTATGATGAATTATGAGTAAAATTAATGAATAATAAGAGTCCCTAATATTTACTTCACAAAGTCCCTAACATTTATTTCAATGGACATCGACATCTATCATATTAGTGATTAAGAAAACTCAAATAGTAGCATCTCCATTATTGCGCTAAATCCAGGTTTAACGTAATAATAGGGGTGTTTTAAATGAGATACCTACTTTTAACCCTTTTTTTGGTTATTCCAAGCATTCTATTAATTCATCCTTTTTTTTGTACTTCTATTGTTTCTTTATCTGTTTTTAATACTTGTTTTGTTTCACCTCATTATATAACTCTGTAACAATTATATTTTTATTTCTATAAAACGTTTATAACTTTAATATTTTTATTCATGTAGTTAACCTTTATTTTTAACTTCATAACTTATGTACCTTAATAAAATTGCCTTATCAGTTATTCCTTTAAACCTCTTAACATATGGTACTTAAATCCTAATTATCTAGCGTTTCGTTCATTCCCTAATTTCATTAATTTATCACAACTTTTTTGATCATTTACTTAATTCATCAACTTATCATTTTATCTATTCCTCAAAGGTTCATCAACCCATCTATCTACACATATTGTACTTTCATTTATTTATTAATGCTTATTTATGTTACTTTATCGTTTACCATATTATTCTTCATATGCTTATTAAAATATACTAAATCTAGTTACTATACTTTAACCAAAGATTTAACGCAATAATTGTTAAATTATTGTCAATCAATTTAAAGTTAGAAAATACCATATTATGCTCGTTTTGATACTAATTGTATTATATTATGAATAATCAAAAAAAAGAAAAGAAATTACTTATCATTAGTAATCCCTTTTCTTATTCTTCCAAATCGATTAGTGGGTATAATCAATAATTTGAATACTATCACCAAGTTTTTTACTTATGGCATCCTTCATTGCTTGCGCATTCGGACATGGGAATCCTATTGGAGTACCTTTAAAGATGCATGATGCAAATACTATGGTATCTGCCCCCCTTTTTACCATATCTGCAGCACGTGTTACTGATTTTTTCCCTGGGCAGCCTCCACATGTATTAACTCCAACAACTTCAATATCTTCTGAAATATCATTAAAAGCTGCTTTCTTTTCCTTTATTACCTTGAAACAGGTAGTTCCAGGGCACATATCTTCTGTCTGCATACATCGGATCAATCCTACTTTCATCTTTATCCTCCAATTACTTTTTCGACAAAACATTCCAAAATGATATTAAGGTAGGTCAATAAATATCTGCCCCAATCTCCCACTCCTACTAAGGGTTGGTCATGTAACTAATACTTATTATTCATTTTCCTAAATCTCTCAAGTACTGTATCGATATCCTCTTTTGTAGTAAATCTACCTAGACTGAATCTGACAGCTCCACGAGCAGTATCTATAGGAACATTCATTTCCTTTAAAACTGGTGATATTGAAATTAACCCTGAATGACAAGCTGAACCAGTTGATGCAGCAATGTCATCACCTAATAGCTCTAATATCTCATTACCGTTATAACCTAAGAAGCTAATGTTTAATGTATTAGGTAATCTATTATCTAAATCACCATTAAGATGAATCTTATCTCCGTATATTTCTTTCAAATTGGAGTAAAAATAATTAGTCATTTCCTTAAGGTGATCGTTTTGTAGCGCTTTTTGTGCCAATTGACATGCTTTCCCCAAAGCTACGTCAAAAATAACATTTTCTGTACCGGCACGTCTTCCTAGCTCATGTCCTGCACCATGAATCAAAGGCTCAATCGATAATTTTTTGTTAACATAGAGTGCACCAATACCCTTCGGAGCGTACAACTTGTGTCCTGCTATTGTTAGAAAATCAATATCTAAATCATAAACATCAATTGGTACTTTACCAACTGACTGTGATGCATCGGTATGAAATAATACATTATGCTCATGACATATCTGAGCAATTTCTTTGATAGGCTGAATTGTTCCGGTTTCATTATTAGAGTGCATAATGGTGACTAATATTGTTCTATCTGTAATCATTTGTTCTAAAGCCGATACATCAACCATCCCATTTTCCTTGACCGGTAGATAAGAAATCTTATAACCAATCCTTTCTAAATAATCACATGGATTTAATATAGCGGGATGTTCAATTTTTGATGTGATTATATGATCGCCTTTATGACGATAGGTATATGCGACACCTTTGATTACTGTATTATTCGCTTCACTACCACCGCTGGTAAAGATAATTTCGTTTTTTAAACAATGTAAAAGATCCGCAACTTCTGTTCTTGCCTGCTCTACAGCTTGTTTCGCTATCTTTCCATACTCATGACTACTTGATGGATTACCAAAATTATCATACATATAAGGAAGCATTGCATCTGCTACTTCTTTATCGATTGGTGTCGTTGCGTTATAGTCCAAATAAATCATTTTATCTTTCCTTCCCTTGAATTTATTTTTATTATTTACTTCACAGTATAACATTCGTGTGTTATACTAGTCAATAGATTAATTGAATAGTTGAATGGAGGAATCTAAATGGATCAAGAATCTCGTCAGTTTAAAGATAATACTTATACTCAACTTGCTAAAATAGGAAAAGCCATAGCAAGCCCGAAAAGATTAGAAATACTAGACATCCTAGCTCAAGGTTCTAAGACAGTAGATTCTATAGCACGGGAAACCGAAATGAGTGTTGCTAATACTTCTCAGCATCTACAGGTATTGTTAGAAGCAAGGCTTGTTGATTACCAAAAGCAAGGGCTGTATTCTTATTACAAATTAGCTGATAAAACGGTTGTTAATTTTATCTTATCTTTGCAAATGCTAGCTGAGAAACGTATCGCAGAGATTACTAGACTTAGAGAAGAAATTTATTCAAATAAAGATAATATGGAACAGATAAAAATGCCAGATCTTCTAGAAAAAATGAAAAATGGTAATGTAACCTTAATCGATGTAAGACCGAAAGATGAATATGAAATAATGCATATTCCTGGTGCCAATTCAATTCCTATAGAAGATCTAGAAAAGCATATATCTAATCTCCCAAGCGATCAAGAAATTGTTGCATACTGCAGAGGGAGATACTGTTTATTATCAGTAGAAGCTGTTGAACTTCTAAGATCGTATGGTTATAAAGCGGTACGACTTGAAGAAAGTGTGCAGGAATGGTATTCCTATAATAATGATTAATTATTTGATAAATTTCTAGCTTTACAATTTTGACAAACATTTATAGGCAAAAATACCAATAGCCAAGAGATTGATATGATCACTCTCCTGGCTATTAATCTTCTATCACATTATGACCTTATTTAAGATCATCTTACTATATCACATTTTTCAATTTTATATCTAACTGTAGTATTGAACAAGACTACCTACATATTGTTTTTTAAAACCTACTTGTAGACTATTTAAAACTTACTATTTATGAAACTCCTCAATATCTGCAAGTAAAGCATCTACATTTTCCTCTTTCGTCGCCCAGCTAGTGCAGAAACGTACTGCATTATGAGTGTCATCAACTTTTGTCCAGAAACTATAGGAATACTTCTCTCCTAAGAAGTCTAATAAACTAACTGGTAAAATCGGAAATTGCTGATTCGTTCTTGAATCATAAAGGAACTGGTATCCTTTCTTAGCAAATGCATCTCTAATTCTCATCGCTTGTGTCACAGCGTGTTCTGAGATTTCTTGATACAAATTGTCTGTAAATAATGTTTCAAACTGTAAGCCTAATAGACGTCCCTTTGCCAACATACCGCCACGAAGTTTGATATTGTATCTAAAATCTTTTTTAATAGATTCATTTGATATTACAATAGCCTCTCCAAATAAAGCACCTACTTTGGTTCCACCAATGTAAAATACATCACTATTTGCGGCGATATCCTCAAGACTTAAATCATTGCCTTCAGATGCTAATGCATATCCTAATCTAGCACCGTCGATAAATAGCGGTAACTCTAACTCTTTACAAGTGTTATAAAGTTCAACTAATTCTTCTTTTTGATACGTAGTTCCATTTTCTGTTGGATGTGAAATGTACACCATACCAGGCTGTACAACATGCTCATGGCTGGAGTCTGACCAGTGTTCATCGTAATAATCTCTTACTTGCTGTGCTGTGATTTTTCCATCTTCACTAGCAAGGGGTAATACCTTATGTCCTGTTGCCTCAATTGCTCCGGTTTCGTGGCAATTAATATGTCCGGTTACAGCAGAAAGTACACCTTGATATGGTCTTAGAACTGCGCTAATAACGGTGGTATTTGTTTGCGTTCCTCCAACTAAGAAATGTACTGCTAACTCATTATTACCACATGCTTCTTTAATTAACTCACGCGCATGCTCGCAATATGGATCTTCCCCATACCCTATTGTTTGCTCCATATTTGTTGAAACAAGTTTAGTTAATATTTGAGGATGTGCTCCTTCAGTGTAATCCGATTCAAAACGTATCATGTTAACCTCGATTCTTGCCTATTCGCAATATATATTATTTTTCATCAATTATTTACTCTTCCACCTATTTAAGGCTAATTCTCGTATATTATAGCAAATTTCATAAGAAGGAACAATTAAAAGTTTATGATTATCTTGTTAGAATAGTCTCAGTCATTTTATTTGGTCCCGCTAAATAAATATTGTGTAAGTTCTCTAGGTTTTTAGCTAAATAAAGTTTTCCACTTATTGCAGCAAAGTATATTTTCAATTATACTTCTTCCAATATGCCAAAATCTTAGGTGCTATCGCAACCATAGAATCCCGATATCCAAGTTCCACATTTTCCTCTAATCTCTTTTGTTCAAGAAGAATAGTTCCGGTGCCACCAATCCGTTCTAACGGTTTTGATGGATAGATATGAATCATTTTCACCTGTTTAAGTTTTTCGAATTCCACTCCCTCTTCCTTCTTCTTATCCGATAAATGGACAACGAAAGCAAAATCCAATTGATAATCCTGAAGTGGATGAATCGGTACATTATCAATATTATTATTTGGGTACTCTATAGCATGAATCCCTCCATCTGCATAACGACATCCCCTGATATTTCTTGGTGGAAATAAATATGGGATCGCACAGGAAGCTAATACTACATCAATCAGTTCTTCTTCCTTTAGTTCATTCAAAAGAAAATACTCTGGCTTTCCTTTATCAATGTTATAAGCACATGCAAAGAGATCCCTTTTGGACCTTTTAATTATCTCCACATCCACGTACTCTTTGAGAAAGTCTTCCACACCTTTTTGTGAAATCAATCCAATGTCTCTGGTGTCCAGGTCATGAACGATTGGATTCTCTTCATAACCGTGCCTTGCACGCTTGATTAATATAGGCACATATTCCTTTCGAAACTTTTCTTCATTTAATAAAAAACGGGAATAGGACAAATTACTCCAACTATTCTTAACTACTTTAAAATCATTCATGGCAAAAAGGAGTGCATTGACTGAGCCAATACTGGTACCGGAGATTACCTTAATATTATCTATAAGGTTAAGTTCCCATAAAGTTTTAAATACTCCAGCCTCATATGCGCCCTTAGCACCTCCTCCTGCAAGTACTAATCCAATTCTAGGTTCTTTCATCCAATCAACCACCCATCACGTACAATTTTTTAAATCATAATAAAGAATATTACATTCATCCCTAAGATTGAAAAAAATGGCACCATCCCTTCAGTTGATGCCATTCTACACTCTATATTGAAATGTTGCAACTAGATCACCTAGAAAATTTTCGCTAAAGATGAATCATCCTAGCTTTTCTATAACTCCTTTAGTAAAGTTACTGCCCTTTCAATCTCTGTTTTTTCTGTTCGCCAGATGCTATATTCATCAAAACCATCTAAGCCCATGAAGACATTCTCTTTACGATAAACCATAGCGCTATCAATGATTTTCTTTCCTGACATATGATATGAGGTTGCGCCAGTATGCTGATATAGCTCTTTGATTGCACCAGCATTTACTCCGCTGCCTACCAGAATATCAATTCTTTGATTACTTAGTTGGTATAATTCCTTTAAACAGTCTTTACCAGTTACACAATCATTTGCTTGACCTGAGGTTAGTATAGAATCAATCCCAAGCTCTATTGCCTGTTCTAATGTCTTTTTGGGATCTTTACACATATCGAATGCACGATGTAAGGTAACTGACATATCCCCTGCTTCTTTCATTAAATCCGCCATCTGCTGCATATTTAGTTCACCCTCAGGTGTTAATATTCCAATCACAACACCATCCGCACCAAATTTGTTATATTGTCTTACCTCTTCTTTTATTATCTCAAACTCATCTTCTGTGTAACAAAAGTCACCAAATCTTGGACGTAATAATACATGAATTTTATTATTACAACGCTTTCGGATTTGTTGAAACATGGCTAGAGTAGGGGTAGTCCCACCGATGATCAGATTCGAACAAAGCTCGAGGCGGTTTGCACCTGCATTCGTTGCTATCACCGCAGACTCCACACTATCAACACATGCTTCCAAAATAAATTTATCCATAATGATCTCCATTCTGCTGCAATACTGCACATTTATGCGGTAAAACACTTTTTGCAGTGTGAAAAATTTTCACACTTAAAAACATTTCACCAAAGGCAGCTCACACAATGATTGAGTCCAGAGTGAAGTTTTAGAATTTCTTAGCCAGACCTTTTGATGTCTTAAAAATTCTCTTCACACTTACTTTTCATTTGCAGCTTGTTTTAGCATATAATAAATTGCTGTCACTCCTGCTCCCGTTGCACCTTTGTCATCAAATGCATATTGTGGTGTATCACTCCATGCAGTGCCAGCAATATCTAAATGAATCCAAGGTAGGTCTTCACAAAATTCTTTGATAAATAATCCTGCTGTAATCGCTCCACAACAATCTGCACCAATATTTTTAATATCTGCAACATTACTTTTGATCATCTTTTCATGTTCCTTATGGTATGGAAAACGCAGATAAGTTTCCTGTGCTAAAGATAGACCTTCTTCAAACATTTGATAGTAGGAATCATCATTGGACATTGCACCTGCAATAGTGAAGCCTAACGCAGACCACACTGCACCAGTTAAAGTTGCGATATCAAGAACCTTTGTAATACCTTCATTACGGATTCCATAACTCATTGCATCTGCTAAGATAAGTCTTCCTTCAGCATCTGTATTTAAGATTTCAATTGTTTTACCCTGATAAGATTTGATTACATCCCCAGGCAAATGAGAGGATTGTGAAATACGATTCTCACATAATGGCAGACAGGCAACCACATTGATTGGAAGTTCTTGCTTTGCAATGGCATGTATTGCACCAACTACAGCTGCAGCTCCCGCCATATCTCCTTTGATACCAGCCATACTTTTTGCACTCTTTAGACAATAGCCACCAGTATCACAAGTCACACCCTTACCAATCAGTCCATAAACCTCTGGGTCCTTTGGATTCCCCTGATAGCGTAAAATCATAAGGCAAGGAGGATATTCACTGCTTCCTCCTATTCCATATAACCCTTCCATTCCCATAGCCTTTAATTGACCATAAACAAGGGTTTCTACCTCCACAGGAATATCCTGAACATATTCTTTAATTGCTCTATTAAAATCCATTGGTCGCAAATGGTTGCCAGGAGTATTCACCATATCTCTTGCAAACTCTATACTTTTTGCTAAATCCAAAGCTTCTCTAATATATTCCTGCGCACAATTGACACTTGATAATCCACCAAATTCATATTTGCATTCATATGAATCTTCTTTCTTTGATACACGATAAGAGTAATTACCAAGGGATAAGCCTAACACAGCCTGAATGATAGCCTTCTCTCCAAATTTCTCTAGAAAATAAGTAAAATCAATACCACAAGTTGGAATTTGATATTCTTTACACTGTTTGGCAATTTGGGCAAAGATTTCTTTTATTCCTAGTAAAGTAAGCTCTTTTTCTTTCCCGCAGCCAATGTATAATACTGTACTGTTTTCTTGTGGTAGATAAAAACTTTCCAGATATGTCCCCTTAAAAAAGCACTTTAGAGAAATCGGATGTTGCTTTGCTTGTATCTGACCCTCCAAAATAAACTCCACTGTATTTGTTTTATTTACAATATCTTTTATCACTATCATAGTTAAAACATGCCTTCCTTCGTTGTAATTTTCTATATCATTTGACCAAAACGTTTTCCTGTAACGTTACTTGCTTCAGAAACAATAATAAGCGCTTTAGGATCTTCTTGCTGAATCCTTCTTTGAATTCTCGCACAATCTGCTTTATCAGCGGCTCCCATAATGACACGTTGTGTTTCACTAGTATAGCCACCTTCTCCTTTTAAGATTGTAATCCCTTCCTTTTCTTCTAAGAAGATACATCGGATACGATCGGTACACTCACTCATTACGATGATTAACCCTTTGGCATTTGCACTATTAATTAACTTGTTCATAAATAGCCCGGCAACATAAACGGTAACAATTGCATAAAGAATGCTCTCAATATTACGATAGACAATACCAGATGCTAACACAATTATGCAGTTAATAGCTGAGGATACTGTCCCAACATGTAACTGAGGGAACTTTTTTTGCAAAATTAACCCGATTAGTGTTATCCCCCCTGTGTCTGACGTTCCCAAATAGACCATTCCTTGTCCAACTCCTAAAAATGCTCCTGCAAATAGAGCCGCTAATAAAGGATTCCCCTGATAATGAGGTAAAATTGGCTCTAACAAATCAGTCATGAGGGAAAGTAATAAGATACTACATACCGCTTTCCCTACAAATACAGGTTTGAATATCTTCTTTTTCCAAACAATTGCTAATAGTGGTAGGCTAAATAATGTACAAAATACACCTATTGGAAAGCCTGTTACATAGTTTACCAAGATAGCAATACCGCTAGCACCTCCTGGTGCAATTTTCGCCGGTGCAGCAAATGACCTCATTCCCACCGTATATAAAAAAATTCCAACTACATTGAGCAGTATTACCATGCCTGCTTTTTGTTCTTTCATTAAAACCATACCTTTCTACCCTTGGTAAACTTTTAGTACAGGCAAGTATCTAAAAATTCAATTACTTATTTATCTTATCTAATATCTTTAGTATCAGAGCTACACTGCCCACATTATATCCGGCACAACTATATACTCCGGTACACCCTTGATTTAGCGCAACTAATAATGGTAATTTTTCAGGGTCTACATACATTCTTCTTGCAACTGGTTCAGCATGTTCTAACTCAGGGTCAAAATAAACCTGAATATTCGGTATTTTTTCTAATACCTTTTTCATAGTTTCATTCGTTATAGCCTCCTGATCCTTTACTATAAATAAAATGTTCCCATGAAACTTCTGAAGTTCTGTTTCTTTTTCTAACATTTCATTTAGTACATGCTCCGTTGGCTCTTTTCCTTCATCAAGAAAAGCTAAAATACCGTTCTGTTCCTTCATAAGCCCAGACAACCAATATTCCATTTGACCGTCTGAAATCTCAAAGTCCGCAATTTCATTGTCTACGAGTAGATCTTCTAATTGATTCTCTCTTAGAATCATCTGAATTCTTTTTTCTTCCTCTGATTGAATCTCAAATATCCGAACAGACATATGCTGATTTCCATTCGGCATTCGAGTCGTCACTATTAACCTATAAATTCCCGCTTCCAAAAGAAGTGACAACTCCTTATCTGGGAATTTTAATCCCTCATAATCCAGAGTAAGGTACTGTCCTTCCTGTAACTTCCCAAGGGTAAAGTTTTGTCCATAAGTCCACTTCTCTTTATTCTCCACAAGAAGAATCAGATTTCCTCTTTCAGGTTCATGTAGAGACAAATCATGAGGCATCTTATCATACCCATTTGACTTTATGGATTTATCTTTATCTTGATCTAGCGACAAGCAATCTCTATTTTGATTTACCAGTATACAAAAATCCTTCCCATCAAAAAATTCAGGTTCCATAGTAACCTTATTCAAACGAGCTGGAATCCCAAGTGTTCTACAAATTGCAACAAATAATATTTTTTGACTTAAAGTATTCCCTTGTTGTAATTTTAAACAGCCAATTGGTGTTGCAGTAATCGTTTGATAATCAAACTCTTTCTGAAACTTAATGATTTCTTTGATATAGTCCCAGATACTGTTTGGATTACTAATGAATTTCTGCTTTGTATCTTCATCAAAATAAGAATTGATATAGCTACGGTAAGCAGTCAATTCTTCAAGATAGATTCTCGGGCAAACGATGTATTCCATAGCAAAACTGTATTCATATGCAATGCTATCATTATAAACACAGCTATCATTAAATTCAATGCTTTCTTTATATACAATGCTGTCTTCATGTGCAATGTTATCTTTATATACAGGTCGGTACTTATAACTACTTTCCCTTACTTTTAGATGGTCTTCTAACACACTGGCAGTGACATCTTTATAATCTTTTACCTTTAACGTTTTTAACAAAGCTAATCGGTCTTGATTACTATCTACGTTATTACCATCTACGGTTAAGAACCTATAAATCTCCATAAAATTTCCCTTTGCAAGATGAAGAATCTCTTTTGCATCTGGTACATTTTCAGCCAAAGCTTCGTCATAATAACTCTCAATTCGATTTTCACGAAGTAACTTAGCTTCTCTTAGCTTACTTCGATTGGTAGCTTGCTGCTCCCTAGTCAAGTTAAACTGGTACTTAACACTATCTTTTGGAGCTTCCACTTCGCACATCTCCCAAGAATCTGTCACCCAGTCTTTACTTAAAAGATTGTCATTTAAGATAAGGGTTATCTCTTCTTGTGTCCTAACATGCCCCATAGCTTCAGCAAAGAAACCATCCTTAACCGCTCTGATATGAATATCTCCTAATCCGATGGTAATACTTACGCAGCCTTTTTCATCTGTATAAAGTTCCGTCACCGACGCAAACTCTGCATAATTTAGTATCTCAAGAGATACCTTAGCACCACATACCGGTTCCAGATTCTTATCTTTTACGAATATCTTAAAGCAACGTGTCTTAGCATAAGTAGATGTACTATTATAGTAAGATAATAAATCCTCTTTACCGATATGTTCTTCCGTTGATTCACTGCGATAATCAGAAAAGGTACGGCTATGCACTAATAATGCTCTGCTGGAAGCATTTAAAAACCAGCCTTTATTCAAAACTTCTTCTGGCTCACAGGCTCCAAGAAAGCACCACGTACCATCAACAAATATCTCAACCCATGCATGATTATCATCACAGTGTGCCCATCTAGGCGTATAGACCTGTCTTGCAGCAATACCTACACTACGAAATGCTGTTACTGCAAAGGTTGATTCTTCTCCACATCTGCCTTTTCCAGAATTATATACCGTCATTGGAGAAATCGTTCTGCTATCCGATGCTTCGTAAGTTGCATTTTCCGCACACCAGTAATTGATTTCTAATACTGCCTCTGTCATGTTTTTATCTTTGATTCTATCTTTTAAGTGGTCATAGAAAAACTGTCTGCATTCTGTAATATCTTCTGAATTCACCCTAGGATAGAATACATAATGGATAAAATAATCCTCTGGCAGTTGCCTTGTCCATTCCATATGTTCTCGCAACCAATTTGCATGGGTAACATAACTTAGAAAGACCTTGAATTCGTATTCTCCTGCATCTCTAACCGGCATGGTGCCATAGAGAAATTCTAGTAAAATTCTTTCCTCCCTCCCACACTGATTAAACTGTTCTACCAGTTCTGGAAGTATTGGCTCATACACCGCTTTTCTTTCTTCAAATTTTTTATTTGCATACTTTTCTAATTGTACTGAAAACATGGTGTCTCCTTTACTGTACTGAAAACATAGTGTCTTATTTAATTATATCGAAAACTTGATGTTTCTTTAATTCTATTGAAAACTTCATTTCTCTTTTAATTCTATTGAAAACTTGATTTCTCTATTAATTCTATTGTTCCGACAAACCATCTGCATAATAGCTAGGTGGCAGTCCCATCACCCTTTTGAAGGCTCTTCGGAAGGAAAAATCACTACTGTATCCTACCATCTCAGCTACATCTTTAATCGCTATATTTTGTCGTAACAATTCACAAGCCTTTTTGATTCTTTCATTTTCTAAATATTCGCTGAAACTAACCCCGAACAAACTTTTAAACTCTTTATATAATTTATTTTCTGCCATACCATAACTTTCAGCAACTAACGCAAGATTTAAGTCTGCATTGGTATACATTTCTTCCACCAATGCCTTTATCTTTTCCTTCTTTTCTTCTGCTTCCTTCGTCTCATTTTGCTTTTGTCTGTCCTTAATACAAGGAAGCACTTCTATTAGAACTTGATAAAGCTCCTCTAAATGATTTGCTTCTGTGATACCATCGATTACCTTCTGGTAGTCACATTCCTCTTCACGAAGCGCTCGAATTACCGTACCTCTTACTAATTCCATTAAGTAATTTATCATAATAAGAGATAAATTACGATAGGTAAAATTCTCATACTGAATCATTTGAAATAGATCTGTTAATTCTTCCTGATTTCCTTGCTTAATGGTCTTAACCAAGTGTAATTCAGTTTCTACTGGGAAGAAGAAAGTCTCTGTATTTTTCGGCATTTCTTCTTTACTAAGAGGCATACGGATATCATGGAATCTAAGATACTCACAAACTTCCATTGCATCTTCAAAGGACTTTGCAATCTCTAAAGTAGTGCTTACTTCCTTACCAATACCAATATAAGTTTCCAAATGCATCTCATTCGATAGGTTAATTTCTACTTCTGCTAAAACATCACGAATCACTGGTAGCATATTGTCGCCTTCGATTGGAAAGATGATAGCAAACGTATAATAATCGATATTACAGAAATGATTTGGAATTGAAATCTGATTTCTAACATAATTAATCGTAGATAAACTAATTTCGTTCCAGTTACCATACTCCATATTCATCGCACTATGGTTTAACATAATAACTGCGGCATAATAACATTTGCCAGATAAGAAGATATCTGCAGATTTCATATCCTGACGTATCTCCTCCTCTGTGAGATATCCACCAAGGATGATTTTACGAATCACCGCTGTTTTCATAAAATTTCGCTGCAGAAGTATTGTTGTTTGGAGATTAGCTGCGCTTTCAAGAATAAACGGTATCCCTTCCCAGAAGCTCATTCCAGTTTTACCATCCCCTGCTGCCTTTCCAAATTTACCTTGATATTCGCCAAATGCTACAACAACACTTCGTCGTTTTCTCCATAGAGCAATACAGGTAAGAAAACCGGTAAAGATAGAAATCACACAAAGTGCGATGATTAAGTATTTCATAAAGCCAATTTGTCTTAATACGATGCTCTTCGGTATTAAAACAGCATAGGTAAAGATAGACTCATCCACCTTTGAAAGTATGTATTTTTCACCTTTAATCTTGATAATACCATCCTCTTTAGCCAGTAACTTAGAAAGCGGAATGTTTTCAATGTCTAATCTAGTGTTCGAACCGGACATCGCTTTACGTACTAAGCCGTCACGATTCATGACTAAGGCAATCCCTTCCTCCTGAATAAAATTGGTTTTTAACTTCTCGTAAATGAGTTCTTCATTGATTGCTATTACAATCGTTCCTTCTACTTCTCCAAAACTATCGAATGGGAATGACTGCGCAACTACCATTTGATTATTATATTTTCCTTCATCATATTCTAAATAAGTCTTATTATAAAAGGTGTCACTAAATTGAACTGCTAACTCTTCATAAGTAATCTCGTTAAAACTTCCTAAGGATTCATATGCCCGATTATCCGCTGGGACAACGGATTTATTCTTCATGATCCATTTACCATCTTTAAAAAAGATATAAACATCCCCTATGACTGCATTAATCGCTGAATAATCAGGTAGCGCTGTACTAAACATATACATGTCATAATACTGCGCTTCTTTATTTTTTACTTTCGTACTTAGAGTTTTAAGTTCTTTCATATTACTTATGTAAGTTGCTAAGTTTCCTGCTTCTATGTATCCACGCGTAATTTCAAGCGCTGTCGTATTTAATGTCGTATTCATCTTTTCCTTCTGCACTGTTAACAACAAATCTGTAGATGCAAAATAAATCAAGATGATTGCAAAAAATGGAGCTATTAAAATAGATAAATATGATACTAATAAATTCATCGATAACTGATTCACTTTTCCTGCTATATATTTTCTCATAAGTTTTTTCTCTCATTCTTAGTTGCCTTTTATTATTTAACATATTATACTATAAAAAAGCCTATAATTCTAGCAAACTCCCAATTAAACAAGAAAAAATACGCGAGAAAAAGGAGCGATATGAAGAAAAAATCAACCAAAAACATTAAATTTATTAAAATAGTTACAGAAAAAGAAGCCTTATATGATGGTTCCTTTTTGGAATTACCCATCCCAGATCAAGTCATCATCGATAAAAGTATCTTATTTTACAATGACCCGACTCCTTGCTTTATCCATCGAAGTGCAGTCCGTAATCGTTTACTATCAGAGATGGAACATGAGCTGTTAAGTTGTGAAGATGTTAATTCAAACTGTACATTTTACAGTGAACAATTGCCACTCTTCCTTCGCTATACTTCCTTTCCTCCTGCTGCTACCATCGAAATAAGATTTACATAACACGTTATACCAATAAACATGTTATACCAATAAACACGTTATATTAATAAAAAGACGACTGCAAAGATTAAAAAGAGAATGCCGTTGATTAGTTTAATATAAGGCATATTAGTAAGTACTTTATCGGAAGCAGTAATTACACTTTTCCCTTTTGCTATCATCATTAGAAGAAGTAGGGATGGAATACATAATGCAATTGCATAACTAAATATCTCAAATCGAATCCACACTCTTTCACTACTAGACTTTAAAAGTGATAATAAAGTAGCCGCATAAATTTGGCCAGTGCAGAAAAATTCACCTAAGGAAATAAGAAATCCTAATAGAAGGATGACAACCCCAATCTTTTGATACGAATGGTGATTGATACTTGTAATCTTTGACTGATTCCATTGACGAAGGGCTTTAGGTAGTTGTAGACGTATCTTTCCATACTCCCCCCTTATCGTATGGTATAAGTCAAGAAAATTAAGTAATGAAAGTAGCACTGCAAAGATACATAGTATCCACTTCATGATTCCAAACAGGTTATAAAAAGTCCCCTGTGCAATTTCAAATATTGAAAATAATCCAATTCCCATTACAAAATAAGCAATTACTTTCCCTGTTAAATATAAGAGCCCATTCTTAAGGATCCCTAGATTCATCCCAAGGAGAATAGACAGCAGCAGGAAAAACATAGAGATCGCACATGGATTTAATCCATTAATCACGCCAGTTCCTATCACCCTACCTAATTCTAACCAAGGATTTCCCTTTCTGTCCTGTTCAACGTTTGCTTTGTTTTCCTTCCCTTCTGAGGAAATAACTATTTTTCCACTTTTTGAAAGTTCCCACCATTGTTCTTTATCAAACAGATCGATTATGTCAGCTGCCCCGGATGCATAGGCTCCATTGTAAAATAAAATTGGTACTTGTTGTTCTTCACTTGGTACTTGATATAATCTAAAATACTCAAGCAGGATATCCGCATTTCCTTCGTCAAGGATATTTACTTCTTGAATGTTGACAGGAAACTCATTTTTCTTTATTTCTTTTTTTACCTTCTCACACTGCGGACAGGAAAAAGTAGTGAAAAGTATGTAAGAATCCTCATTCAATAGCTTTTCTTCTAAAGAGTTTTCCCCATTAAAAGTACTGTTGTTGTTGTTATTGTTACTATGGCTATTGCCATCGTTTTTATCAAAACTATTACTGTCATTGTAGCTATTACCATCGGTTTCATCAAAGCTATTACTACCACTGTAATTATGATTGTCACCTAACACTGCTTCCAATGACAAATACTTATCTTTCACAATATCAAAAATTTCTGCTTCTATCTCCTCATAACCTGAAACCAACCGATCTCCTATAATCATCACTGGGCAGGAAACTTTAGTTTTATCTAAGGAAAGCTCTTGTAGCATTGAGAGGTATTTTTCTCTTCCTTGTGTCTGCATCGTACTATTAACCTGAAACTCATAGGGATACTCCTCCTTATGAGGAAGTAATTGCCGTTTCACGATATCAATAAAATACTCTTCTTCATGGCATGATTCACAAGGGTTGTCATGAAAAAAATATATCATGACAACCTCTTTCGCTTCCGCCCTCCTTGGAATCATACATACGATTAGCAAACAAAAGAATAAGAAAGATTTTAATCTCATAGGCATCTAGTCATCCATTTCTACTTCTAAAACATAATCGATATTGTCTGGTAAAACAGGATTTGGTCCCAAATTGGCAAATACGATGTCTGGATAATCACTATGTACCCAGCTAGTAGAGATCGGAATCTCATATCCTGTAGCTAATGCTCTGATTTTTTTCACTTTATTTTTCTCTAATCCTAACAAAGGTACCGGTCCAATAGTATTCTCAAACATATGAAAATAATATTTGTTTCCCTTTCTCGTAACACGTCCATAGTCTGGTTTTGGTACATTTGCAATACCACATCCGTAGATACTATCATGGTTACGTTTCATCCATTTCCCAATCTGAGATAGGATCTCTACGGATTCTTCTGGGATATTACCATAGGCATCAGGCCCAACATTAAGTAGCATGTTGCCACCCTTTGATACACACTCTACAAGCTTCTTAATCAACATAGGTGCTGGTTTAAAGAACTTATCTGTTCCGTGGTATCCCCAGTTGTTGTTCATGGTAATACATGCTTCCCATACCAGTGGATCACCGTTCACATCTTTTACTCCTTCTGGCGGAATGATTTGCTCTGGACTTACAAAGTCACCGTGATATGGGGTTGGGTTACCTTCCGCTAAGGAACCTTTACCTTCCCCACTTGCTTCAAGTCGATTATCAATAATTACTTGTGGCTGAAGAGTTCTAACCATATTCATGAGCTTTGTAGCACCCCATTTTTCTCCTCGCATATCATCATAGGAAAAATCAAACCACAAGACATCCAATTGTCCATAATTCGTGCAAATCTCTTCTACTTGTTTATGAAAATACTCAACGTAACGGCTAAAATCACGATTCTCATTTCCACAATTCTTATTATTTCTCATTGGATGAATTCGATCGCCGTAATGCGGATAGTCTTCATGGTACCAATCAAGTAAAGTAAAATAGAGCCCCACCTTTAAACCTTCTGCACGCACCGCATCCACATATTCCTTAACAAGATCTCTTCCTGCTTTTGTATTTGTTGCTTTATATTCTGTATATTTGCTGTCAAACAAACAAAATCCATCATGATGTTTTGCCGTAAGAACAACATATTTCATTCCTGCTTCTTTCGCGAGCTTTGCCCATTTTTTAGGATCATAATCTCTAGCATCAAATTCATCAAAATACTTCTGATAATCCTCAATTGACATCTCTTCCGTACTTCGAAGCCACTCTCCACGGGCTGGAATTGAATATAAGCCCCAATGAATAAACATTCCAAATCTAGCGTCCTGGTACCATTCCATTCTCTTGTTATAATCATCTCTATTAAACTGATACATGTTTTCCCTCTTTTCTGTACACGCATGAATGCGGGTGCTTTTTTTTGCCCAAACCAGTTTGTGGTTGCAACGCAGACACAAACTTGCTGAGTAAAAGATTTATCCTTTACTCTATATCCAATTCTTTTTGTCTTTTGAAATCATCCTTTCACAGCTCCAATCATAACCCCTTTTACAAAATGCTTTTGCACAAATGGGTAAATACATAACACTGGAACTGAAGCAACTACAATTGTAGAATACTTTAATAAATCTGTCAGACCACGCTGGGCAGCTAAAGCTGAAGCGTCGCTAATCATCGTATAATCAATCTTGTTCAATATTAAGATGTCACGTAAAACAACCTGTAAAGGAACCAAAGTCTGATCCTTTAAATAAATCATAGCATCAAAGTAAGAATTCCATTTACCTACGCCATAATACAGAGTTAATACCGCAATGATTGGTTTTGATAAAGGAATCACGATACGCAATAAGTATTTAAAAGGGGTACACCCATCGATTTGTCCTGCCTCATAAAGCTCATCTGGAATAGAGTTAATAAAATACGTTCTACAGATAATCATGAAATAAGTTGACATCGCCGATGGTATGATAAGTGCCCATCTTGTATTCACGAGTCCTAATTTATTTACTAGCATATAAGACGGAACTAAACCACCACTGAAATACATAGTAAATATAAATATCATAGCAACTTTATTCCTAGCAGTAAACTCTTTCCTAGACAACGGAAACGCACAAAGGATTGTCATCAGAATATTGACAGCAGTTCCCACAATCATGTAAAAGAAAGAATTCGAGAATCCCGTTAGGATGTTTTTATTCTTAAATACAGCTTCATAACCACGTAACGTCGGCCTTACTGGCAATAACCATACCTCATTTGCAATAACTGCCTGTGAGTCTGAAAATGATGCACTAACAATATAGATTAATGGTAATAAGACAATTAACATGGCTAGGGTTAATAATACATAGATAAATATAATAAATACCTTATCTCCGATTGGAGCCTTAGAAAATTTCTTCTTTTCTGTTTTCATATGCTCTCCCCCTTACCACAAACTAGTTTCTGTAATTACTTTAGAAAGCTTATTCACAGCAATTAACATGAGAAAGCTGACTAAGGACTGAAATAGTCCTGCTGCCGTGGAGAAACCGTAATCAGCATTGACTAGACCAACCTTATAAACAAACGTTGCAATAACCTCTGATCTCGCTAAGTTCATACTGTTTTGCATAAGGTAAACTTTATCAAATCCAATATTAATCATATTACCGCAAGCAAATATTAGCATCGTTACTATTGTCGGACGGATTGCTGGCAAGTCTACATGCCATATTCTCTTCATTCTGCTCGCTCCATCCACGATTGCGGCTTCTTTTAATTCTGGACTAACTCCGGCAAGCGCTGCTATGTAGATAATGGCAGAATATCCGGTAACCTGCCAGACACCACTCCAAACATATAAACCTCTAAAAATATTAGCATTTCCAAAAAAGTTGATTGGACCTACACCAAATAAGCCTATCAGCTTATTGATAATACCAATACGCAAATCTGTCATTTGCATTAACATACCAACCATAACAACAGTCGATATGAAATAAGGTGCATAAGTAACCATCTGAACCGTCTTTTTAAATTTTACTGCTTTGATTTCATTTAGTCCCACCGCCAATAAAATCGGGATTGGAAAACTAGCTATTAAACTGTAAATACCAAGCACTAAAGTATTCCAAATTACTTTAGAACTAGATGGGGAAAGCAAAAACTGCTTAAAATACCGTAAGCCTACCCAATCACTTCCCAAAATACCTTTTTTGATACTATAATCCTTAAATGCCAGTATAACTCCTCCCATTGGAATATAAGCGAATACAATTGCATATATCAAAGGAATTGCTATAATCACCCAAAATTGCCAGTTTGAGTTTTTTATCTTATGCTTTTTTTCTCTACTCATCGTCGCTCTCAAAAGACAACCTCCCTTAGAAATGAGGGGGCTGATAAACCATTATGTAGCAG
Organism: Lachnoclostridium phytofermentans ISDg; assembly: GCF_000018685.1. NCBI lineage: Bacteria > Bacillati > Bacillota > Clostridia > Lachnospirales > Lachnospiraceae > Lachnoclostridium > Lachnoclostridium phytofermentans. The sequence continues at coordinate 2,708,104 of NC_010001.1, forward strand.
CCCCCTTGATTCTTATATCATTCTTTTACTTACCCATCTGTCTATCAAAAGCTGTTTGATATACTTCTAGCAAAGTAGGTAAACCGATATTATCAAATCCTTTCACATAGGAATCCCAATCTTTATCTAAAGATTTACTACCAGTAATGAAAGCAACTTTATTCTCTTCAATATAGTTCTGAACTTCCACACCGATTGTCTGAATCTTCGTGGATTCTTCATCCGTTAATTTTAACGTTGGTAAGATATCCAAGTCACCATTTTGTGCAAATGGCTCCATCTTTTCCTTGCTTGCATCAAATAAAAGTTTCTCAAGTCCTTCTGCTGTTCCAACATCTACATTCGCATCTGTAGCCTGACCTAAACGGAAGTCTGCTGGACGGTATGCAATATTAACATCCTGCCAGTCGTGATTTTGGGTTTCTGCTGAATAAGCATTTAATATTTCATAAAGCGCTGGTTCACCATTTAGACCAACCTTACCGTCCGGATTCATCACCCAGTCTTTCCCTTCATCAGCACCAAACTGTGCAGATAAAGAACCTTGATAGGTAAAGAAGAAATCAGCCCATCTTAAGGCAGCTTCTGGATATTTACATTTATCTGTAATCATAAATGAACCTTCTTCTACACCTGAATATTTCATGTATGTTGCATTTCTAGTACCATCTGGACCTGCAAGTGGAGACATTGCTTGATAGTGTCTATAGGTTTCGTTATTTCCTGTTGCATCAAACATATCAGATATAGTTCCAGTTGGGATAAAGAGGATTGGCTCCCCTTCCTGATTTGCTAATGTTCTTAACTGCTCTCCATTCTGTGTAAAGTTACCGTCATAGATTGCACCTAATTCATATAGGCTGTTCATATATTCTAATGCTTTTTTATATCCGTCCGTATTTGCGATCGTAATGACCTTTCCGTCTTTCGTTACGGCAGTCTCATCACGGTAGGATTGTGTTTTACCAGGTTCAAAGGTAAAGGAGTTTACTAAAAACTCTTCAAAGCGTACATGCCATCCGCTGTTCGCTCCACCAATCGCAATACCATTTGGGTTAATTTCTAGGAATTTCTTACATACATCATAAAATTCATCTGTAGTTGTTGGTACATCAACACCCATCTTTTCTAACCAGTAAGTATTTACCCACATCTTCTTCGCATACTGGCAGTGATAACATTCATTCAAGCCAGCAAGAGAATAAAAATGTCCATCAGTTTCTCTTGTAGCACCGAGATACTGCCCCATTGCAGCTAAATAATTTGGCGTATTTTTCTCATTAATATAGTCATCCAGCTGAATCAAAATGCCTTCTTTTACCCCATATTTTGCTCTATTGGCATTCACATACATGATGATATCTGGATAATCGTTCGTGCTTAACGAAAGATTTAACTTTGTTTCCCAATCATCTCTTGAACCAGTTTCGAATTTCATCTTAATGCCAGTCTTCTCTTCCATGAATTTTGTAAAATCATTGGATACAAAATTCTCAACGTTAGGCATAGATAAACAAAAGATTGTCATTTCGATTGGTTCCTTCACAATCGGATATGTACCTGGTTCTGTCAAAATACTTGTAGAGTCTTTGACCTTTCCCGAGTCAGCACTTTCTGACTTACTACATCCCGTAACACCCATAATCATCACGGTAGTAAGTAATAAAGCAACTGCTCTTTTCAATTTCATTTTCTTCATAAAAAACCCTCCTCCTATACTTTTCATTAATTTGTTATATTTTTCTCTTTTGTATGGTTCAATCTTATGAAAAATAGCTAAACATTTCTACAGACATTTTTGATTTGAGGCATACATTTTTGTATAAAACATATATATACATGGGTTTTTTCATTAGATTCTGTACTAATTAGTATAAAAAAACCCAGTAGTGGTTGCTACTGGATTTTAATGGTATTTATTTATTTTTTAATATTAAAAAGGTATGGTGAATTTGTTTGGCTTAAAAATTAAATAACATTGCTTCTATTCAATAGAAGGTTCAATTTACTTTTCTGCTATTTAGATTTCTAATATCGCTATCATCGAAAACGTTCAAAAGAAATATATCTGGTACCTTGAAAAGTTAATTTACCTACATCCCCTTCTACCAACATACCAAATTCTTCGCCACTTACTCCTAGCTCCATACGATCCCCACTTTCAAATTGAAAAGTAGCATAATAATAATTGGAATAACTAGAACTGACAGTATTATTTGCATTATGATGGTTATGGTGTGATGTGCTCATTCGTTTTGTAACCACACTTGCTTCTACAGTCAATCTTGGTGAATTATTGTTTTTATGCCAATTTTTGATATTATAAATAATTGCGAAAATAATGAGACCTAGAATTAGGAAAAATATAATATTAAATATCGAAAAAAATCCTATCGTTCCAGGAAAACCAAATGGATCGTTAAACATAAAAGCCCCTCACTTTATATATCTTATTTTTGTTGATACATCATAATTTATCTTAATGTCATTTTATGACAAAATTGTGTTATATGTTTCTGATTAATCTTAATACTTAAACCCATTAATTTGAATCGAAACATTAAATGTGATATAGTTATGTTAGTACTAATATACACTCTTGTCAATTGAACTGCGATATTTGTTTAATAATGTGGAAAAAATATGATATTAAAAATCTTAATCCTAATGCAGGTTGTTACACTTGAGTTAGTATATACCTTTGGACGCAAAAAGTTTAACATTGATAATAATTTATATGAATAGGTTTGGCTAATTTAAACGAAATCATAGAATTGAGGGATACATAATGGAAAATGAAACTTATCATCAGAAGAAAGCGAAAGAAAACATCCTTAAATTAAGAGAACTCTTAACTCAGCTACCTCCTTGGTTAAAAGATTTTTTTCGTGGAATAGAGCAATCTACAGAACCACGGACCAGAATCGCCTATGCCATTGATTTACAAACATTTTTAGAATTCTTACAATCACAAAATCCTTCCTTTGAAGGTAAACCTATTAAAGAAATTCCACGAGATGTTTTAACTTCATTAAAATCTACGGATATCGAAGAATACTTAGAACATCTAAAATATTATAAAAACGCAGAAGGAAAAGAATTTATCAACAATGATCGTGCCATGAAACGCAAACTCTCTACCCTGCGTACTATGTACAGTTATTATCATAAAAATAAAATCATAGATGAGAATCCGGTACTTCAAGTTGATATGCCAAAAATTCATGAAAAAGCTATCGTTCGTCTTGAAATCAATGAAGTAGCTGAATTATTAGATGTTGTTGAAACAGGAAGTAAACTAACTGATACTCAAAAAGTATTTCATGAAAAGAATAAAGTCCGTGACCTAGCCTTAATGACCTTACTATTAGGAACTGGTATCCGAGTATCTGAGTGTGTTGGCCTTGATTTAACAGACGTTGATTTTGATAATGACCGCATCAAAGTAGTTAGAAAAGGTGGTTATGAATCCTATGTTTACTTTGGAGAAGAAGTTCGAGATGCACTACTCTCTTACATGGACGAACGAGACCAGATTATTGCTGTAGATGGTCATGAAAATGCACTCTTTCTTTCTTCAAGAAGAAGCCGCATCAGCGTTCGTAATGTCGAAGTTCTAGTAAAGAAATATGCACAAACAGTAACAACCCTTAAGAAAATCACACCACATAAGCTAAGAAGTACTTATGGTACTTCTCTATATCAAGAAACAGGAGATATTTATCTAGTAGCTGACGTTTTAGGGCATCGCGATGTTAATACTACGAAGAAGCACTATGCTGCTATTGAGGATGAGAGAAGAAGAAGTGCTAGGGATAAGGTGAAGTTGAGGGAAAAATAACTAAGATAGTAACTCCCGCCCGCCACGCACCAAAAAATAACTGATTTTGGACGAAACCTCCATTAACACTTTCAAATAACAATTATGATTTTAGTTAAAATTATGGACGAAACTATCCTTAACACACACGTTAATTAGTTTCGTCCATTTGAACGTAATTAGAAGAAATATTTTACTTTTCTTCTTAAACCTTTGCACTTAGGACAGGTAATTTTATGCCTCATTTCATAAACGCTTCGATTCTTTGGCGACATCTGATAGTCATAGCCACATTTGCCACACTTCCACCATACATCCTCTGCATATGAAGACATTATTTCATCAGGATCACAAGTTAAATAATTGTTCTGATAGGACCATTCTTTCATCCATTCAGGCGTTAACATCTTTAATGTATTAAATCCTGGTAGAAACCTACGATTGTTGCAATATGGGCAGTTAGATATTTGGTTGTAATAATTGAATAAATGTTCATTTAGAGGTTCATGATATAATCCACCGCAGGTACTATTCGTTCTTTTCCTTTTCATTCAGACTCTCAGATGATTTATATAATTCCATAAGTCTGTTATACTCGCTTACCATAAGAAACATAGTGGATTTTGTACTAATCTCATAATCACAGATCATGCAATTATGGTTCACATCATACGGACACACCTTATCAAATGCGGTATACAAACATTCGCATTCATCCTGCTTTGATACAGCTTCTCCATTACCGATGCGATGAAGAGCTTTGATAATGCTGCTTCTGTCAGATGAAGAATACAGCTTGCTGACTAATTCAGATGTTTTCTTAAATGAGGCAGTAGCCTTACTGACTATATTTTCTATTTCAGCAGGTGTCAAACTGGTCATAAAAGGTAATCAGTTTATTGGATGTGTCACTCATTGATGCAATAAGCTTTTCCTTTAGGATCTCATATTTCTCGTGGATATCCATATTGCTGTTAGCAAAGTATTCTTTTATAAGAGGCAAATATTCCTGAAAATCAGAAGGTTCTATATACATAGTACTGTCTTTCCATACAGGCTTAATTCCGAACCACTTATTGTCTACAAGAAATGATGATAGATCTTTGAGAAAGGTATCTGATGTAATGCCATAAACTTTTTTTATGTTAAGGAAAAATTCCTTAAATTCTATCACTAATCATCACCGCCTTTATCTTCAAAATATTTCTCCGCCTGCCATAAACGATAGTCAAATATCTCTTTGTTAATCTTGCGGTATTTCTTTTCAAGTTCACTCTTATTCTGAAGATAAGCTAGAGCAGACTCTGGGGATTTATCACCTCTCCAGCACATAAGCCCTGCAACATCTTCCCCAAAAAGCGTCAGCTTCACGGAAAACCAGTGTCTTAAAGCATGAGGGGCAAGTCCTTTCTCCTGAAGGAGCATTCCATAGGTAGCGACCTCTGAATCATTATTTGCTAGAAGAACAGGAATAATGTCATCTACAACTTTTTTGAATTTATCGTAATAAGACTTATAGGTTATAGCCATTTCTCGTGCGTTTACAGTAAGAGGACCATAATCAGCTTCATATTTTCTACCATCCATATACTCCATATAAGACTGATAGAACTTATAGAAAAGATTTCTGAATGCGGGGTAGATATCCTGCATTCGTTCTTTTTTTATGCCTCCAACCTTTCACTGGCAAACAGGTAGAATGGCTTTTGGAAGGATTAGAAATCGAACAGAAAAAAGCACATCATGAAGTGAAAATAAAGGCTGAAAACGTATGCTTTTAACTAGCTAAAATGTGCCGAAAAAGCACCTTGGAACCATTGAAAATTCGGCATTTTGCAGGCGTCTCACCTCTGAGGCACTCCTCCATTATTAATCTAATACTCCATGTTTCTACTGTGGAGTTTATCTGTCTGTTCATCTCATTCCCTATAACTACATTTATATGATGTTTTTCCGAAATTACTCTGTCGCATGTACGCAAATTGGTAACAAACACCTTGCAACCAAGAAGAAAAAGAGAATAGAGAACAACCATTGATTCTATCTTTTTATCTAAAACTATAAGCACCTATGAATCTCTATTTATTCCCTTCTTTGCTAATCCATATGCTACCTTACAGATAAAATCAAACAATTCACCCCAAGAATATTCTTTCTCCTCACTCTGAAAGGCAAGGTGATTCCTATATTTGGCATTATGTTGCAACAACGAATAAACGGACAACTTGAATCCATCAGATTTTTCAGTTCCATTCAAAACAGTCATAATATCTCTCTAATCTCCTTTTTTTGCTCAAGTAATAATATCCTCAACCCTAGGTTAATCTTTTCTAGCGGTGATTAATTCTCTGTCTCATAGTATTGCGCCTGGGCGCTCCACAACTTGTAATACATTCCTGATTTATCATTCACTAGCACATCATGGCTACCAAGTTGAACCAAACTACCCTCGTGAAACACTGCAATATCATTACAAAAACGACAGGAAGATAATCGATGTGAAATGAATACGGTGGACTTCTCCCCTATGATTTTATTCATTTCACTATATACCTCAAATTCTGCAATAGGGTCAAGCGCTGCCGTTGGTTCGTCAAGTATAATGAATGGAGCATCTTTATATAGAGCTCTTGCCAACGCAATTTTCTGTGCCTCTCCACCGGAGATGTTAACACCCTGTTCATCAAAATCTTTATATAATTTTGTTGAGAGACCATGGGGCAACTTGTCTTGACGTACTCCAAAGCCTGCATCACGAAGACAGCAAGACACTTTGTCACTGTCATAGTCCATGCTACCGGCAATATTCTGACCAAGTTCAAAGGAAAGCAGCTTGAAATCCTGAAACACAACAGAAAATAATCGCAAATACTCGGCATAATCATATTCTCGTATATCAATTCCATTCAGTAGTATCTCGCCCTCAGTTGGATCATACAAACGGCACAAGAGTTTAATAAATGTTGTCTTTCCACTTCCATTCATGCCCACTACAGCTAGCCTTTGTCCCTCATTGAATGTTAGCGATACATTGCGCAGTGCATACTTATCCTGTCCAGGATATCGAAATGAAACATTACGAAATTCAATTTTCTGTTTTTCACTACTGTTTTGACTGACAGTCATATCACTATGACTCATTTTATTAGGTACGTCTAATAATTCAAATACAGTACGTAAAAATGAAGTATTATTTCTTAAATCACCGGTTGTCTCAATTAACTTCGATAGACCGCCGGATAATGCAGTAATTGCGCTCACATATTGCACAATGGAACCAACACCAAAAGCTCCTCCCAAAGCTTTCAAGCACACAAAAATATACGCAACTCCAACAAATATCTGTGACACGGCTCCGGACATTGCATGGTATACCCCCATACCTCCCCTTGATGCTTTCGCAAGCTTTGATGAAGGAATAAAAGGGTTATACTTTGCCAAATTACTCTTGCTCAAAATATCCTGACGATAAATACGCACATCTAGCGCCTTCGAACGGTCATTTCCCAGTGAACCAAGCCAAAATCCGAAAAGCCGATTTCCCAATTGATTTTCATCCGCACATTTTACCCAATAGGAACCTGCCTTAACAGAATACCAAGGTGCGGCAAATATGACACCTAACATGACCACGACAATAAGAAGAATAAAAATCGGATGATTGAGTATCGTCAATTTTCCGCTTTCCGGTTTGACCGGCAAAAGGAACAAAGATGCTGTCAGCATAATGGCCCCGATAATGGAAATAACCGATTTAATGATTGCCTCAAAACTATATACAAGTTTATATAGTCCCCAGCCCCCTGAGTCCGTATTTTGCCAGATTTGAGAGCGAAGTTCCTGTACGCGACCGTCATCCACGTCTACAAAATCCATTGATAAAAGTTTTTCCATAAACACTTTATTTTGAGTATGCCACAGGCTGTCTAACTGAACATTCTTCCACCTGGTCAATCCAGCACCAAACATTGATAGTACAGCAGTTGTAATCATCAACGCCAACGCATATGCCATAAGGGTCTGTGAATTGCGTCCTCCGGCAATCTCATCAATCAGACGGGCTAACAACCAAATACCCACATATGGTGTCAGGGCATCAACAACACCGCATATCAGTATGGATAACAGTAACCTGGGATTTTCTTTCCACCAAACTTTAAATCCACGTAAAGTTAACCGTACCGTTTCCCGAAAAGAAACAGAGGTCTTACTCTTTTTCATCGTCCACCCCTCCTTCTCGATAGTACCTGCTTTGAATCTCAAATAGATCCGCATAATGTCCATTCCGAGTAATTAACTCATCATGTGTCCCCTCCTCATCGATGCACCCTTCTGCAATTAGTATAATGCGGTCGCAAAATCTAGTAGAAGCAAGACGATGGGAAATATAAACAGCCATACGACCATCTATAAGTTCATTATATTTATTATAGATATCACTCTCAGCTATTGGATCAAGTGCAGAAGTAGGTTCATCCAGAATCAAAATCGGAGCATTCTTATACAGAGCACGAGCCAACATCAACCGTTGCAATTCTCCTCCTGATAAATTGATACCATCAGTAAACACCCTGCCTATATGAGTCTCCACCCCATTCGGCAATCCGGCAATTTTCTCTGTGAGTCCTGCCTGATTTATGCATCGTTCCATCAATTCTGTATCGATATTTTCATCCGTTTGCGCAATATTCTCAGCAATCGTCACGTCAAGGACCGAAAAATCCTGAAATACAGCAGAAAATAATTTATAATAATCCCTGCGATTATATGTCCTGATGTCTACATTATTTAACAACACTTTTCCTTCTGTAGGGTCCAAAAATCCGCACATCAGTTTAATAAGCGTGGTCTTTCCAGCACCATTCAAACCGACAATTGCCAACTTTTCTCCTGGTCTGATAGTCAAATTAATGTGAGAGAGTGTATTTTTTTCGGACTTTGGGTAGCAAAAAGAGACATCTCTCAACTCAATCTGATAAGGAATCTTCAAGTCAGGTGTGATAGGTGTACCTTCCTCCATTTTAAAGGATTCGGGATAATCCAAAAATTCCCTAACCGCAGAGATGTCAAGACTTTGTTTCCGAAGAGTTGCAAAATCACTCATAATACTGCCGATACCACTTGTAAAAACATTCACAGTATTAAAATATAGCACAAACTGCGCGGCAGACATCTTCCCCCCAAGCACGGCTCCAATCAGGAAAAGATAAACAATACCATTCCTCATAAATGTAAGTACGATATCTACGATATTTCCCCATATATAGACTCGTTCTCCACGAGCAATAAAACTTCGATACAAACGAAGTATGCTATTATATACCTCTTCTATCCAGTCCACCATTCCAAAAATGCGAACATCTTTTGCCAATGTGTAATCTCTTGATTTTTCACTTAGATAATTCATACGGCGAGAATATTCAGATTCTTCATCCCTGTGTCGATATCCCCAACCATTAAGATAATTACTCACTAAAAAACTGACAATGGTGGTAACTACAACCGCAATAATCATAAACGGATCCAGAGTAGCAAGCAATGAAAGATAAATAATGAACTCAGCCACATTCTTTAATAAATTCGTCAAAGTTGTCCAGATTGCCTCAGTAGCAGCTGTATTGCTGGTAACAAGCATAGAAGCTTTATCCATTTTCTTCCGCACATCCTGATCCTCAATATCGGGATATGACATTGTCAGTGACTTGTTTTGAATCATAGCTCCAATCATGAGACGTACTTCTATACGCCCAAACTGTGAACAAGATGTGAGATAGGCTTTAGCAGCACCCAGTATCATCAATGCTGCTGTAAACATGAATATGATTACCGTCAGTTCTGCAACAGAAACTTTCGCTTCAACTGCACTGAGAATAGAAGGCACAATAAAAAGTTGTGTAAGGCTGAACAGAATTACAGCCACAGTCATTGTAAGACCAAGCAATATTACGCTTCGACGCCTTCTCCAGGCAAGCGATATCATATATGCGGTATTCTGTCCTAATCTATAAGTCGGTCTTTGCAGCTTACGTTTTGCAGCGCCCGACACCTTTAATGAAACAGACATTACGATTCCTCCGTTTTTCGTTTATATGTTTTAAAATAAGATGGTCATTGTAAATGATTATATCTCTCTATAATCTCCTCCAAACTTTGTTTCCCATCTTTCAAGTCGGTAACTAAATTATGCAATTCATCTGACAGCTTGTTGGTTTTATTTATTTTCTCGTTATTGTTATCATCTAAAAACTTAGCTAGCTGAAATATGGTAGAATAAGTAAATAAATCAACAATCGTAATTTTTCCAGGAAGCAGTTTTTCTATGTGGAAATATACACTTCTTATTTTTAACGAATCGCCTCCCATATCAAAAAAACTGTCATGAATACTAAATGTATCATAGCCCAATACTTCCTTCCATATGGTAGCAACCAACTTTTCATAATATGTATATCCTTTTATCTTTTAATTCCCTACGCAATCTTGCGTTTTCCTTTGCTTCATCACTTTCATAATTGCCTGATCCTCTTGTAGGTACTTCTCCATTGTTTTCTTTTGCATCTTTTGTCCAGTTACCCAGAGCAGTTCTACTCACTCCTAATTTTTCTGCACATCCTTTAAGACCGAGGTCCTTGTGTTCAAAGTAATACTTAGCTGCATTCTCTTTAAAATTCTTATCAAACTGTTTACTCATGAAATTCCTCCATCACTTATTGATTTTATTATATCTTATATTTTGGAATTTTCCACTTTCAACTTGTACCATTAATATTCTACCACCAGATACTGTTTTACTTGCACCAGTCATTCACTTTCAGACCACTGAGTTTTCTGCTTTGAATTCTGCTTCTCCATAAAGTGATGGAATCTGTTTTACTCATAAACATTGTCCTCCCTGTTGTATTATAGGGAAGAATATCATTTTTTGTTAGGCTATGGAATAACGCCTTCTTTTGAAGCACTTACAGAAGTTTTAATGCCTCGGAGTAATTCATTAAAAAACAATGTTCTAGTTTAAAAGATACCAAAAAAGAGACACCTAAAAATCGAGAGACATCTCTTTTTGACCAAAATATGCTCTCGATTTAGTGACGCTTAAATTCTGACGGTGTATTATTCATTGCTTACTATGTACCAGTCACACCACTGCTTGATATGCTCTTATTCATGGAGTATATATAAAACAAGAGCTAATTTCGTAGCTGTCCAGCACCATACTTATCTTAGCTGTTCTATATTTACAGATTTTTCTTCACTTACTCATTAAATTAGCGATGCACTAATAAATTGTTTAAAAATCGAATAGAAAGCATCCCAACACTCATTAAATTCAATTGTGTCAGCAAAGATAGGAATATTAGCCAAATAACAAACAAGCATTCCCCGTCTTTCAATAATACTTTTTTTTGCATTCAGACAGATTTCTGTAACGTTGCCAGTGGTAATGAAAAAGGTCTCGTTGAAAACCTTGTAGGCTATGCACGTCGTAACTTTATCTTCTATGATGGTGAGTTAGTAACAACTTATGACCGATTCTACGGTACTGGTAAGACAGAATACCGCTTGGAACATTATATCGATCTATTAGAGAGAAAGCCACGTGCTGTATTTCAGGCGAAGCCAGTTCGGTACAATGTCACAAAGGAACTACTTGATTGGGGAAAACTTCTTCCCGGCGGTAATAAGGAAATGGTTAAACTCCTGCGCCTTTGCGTAGACTATGGAGAGGAAAAAATCTCGAAATAATATCTCAATGTATACTCTAAACAGAAAAGCTCCTTAAGTACATCAACCCTATTATCAATCAGCCTTCTACCTATTCAATTTTTGTACACACTCCCAAAACACCGTTTATGGAAACATTTCTGCCCCACATTTCAGTTTGTTGTGCTTCTCATTATTGCTATTACATGTACATGTCTTTTTAATTCAAGACAGAATTATGTTAACTTACTGATAGTTCCATTTTATATTACAAACAGAGTATTATCAACAAATTTGTCTAAAATATTCCAATAAGACTATTTCACAACAAGGAGCAATCAATCCGAGAACATTATTTTTAAATGAACTTTTGAATGGAAATTATTGATTATTATACTATCACAACTAATGAACTTTATTATTTATTTTTATTTTGTTCAAGCAAAAATAAAGTCCATTCCTATAATAATGGACTTTATCTAAAAATGCTTTAATTTATAACTATCTACATGGATATATATTAAGTTCAAAATTTTCTAGTTTTGATGTTTTTTCATATAATGAACTTTCGCCAATCATGACCTCGTATGAATTATGTATAATACTGTCAATGAACGCTTCGCTTACGGTGGTATCACTTTCATTACCGATACGTGTATACCACCCGCTTGGTTCAAACTGAGTGCAAAAAAAAACGGAACCATTTACACTACGAAATTCTATAATCTCCAAGAGTTCTATTGCCTGGCTACTGGCAAGTGGTGTAAGCAGAAATTCGTCAATAATCAGAAGATTAATCTTTTGATATGCCTTAATAGCTTTTTCGAAAGTTCCTTCACCCTCATAAATTATGAACTTTTTAAATTCAACTTAATTAACTACTATATACATAAATTATGAACTTTATTTTTGCCTATTTCAAAAGTACAGACAAGTATAAAGTTCAAATAATTTATAATGAACGAAATCCCTCTATCCCTATAACCATAAGGATTTAAGGCATATTAAGAGTTTCGTCCATCATTCGTAAGGTTTATTACAAAACCCCTCAGTAACTGAAAAACCCCCGCCCCTGGGCTTGAAAAATGTACATAAAAATGTACATAATTAATAGAAAACCATTGTAATGCAAATTTTAAATTACTTAATAAATGTACAAAATGACAGCAAAAGTGGTGTCTCTATAAAGTCTTATATTTGAGTTAGAGCTACCACTTTTTGCTTATATTTTAAATAACAATTTAGAATTTAATATTTAGGTACATTGTAATATTCCATTGTATTTTTTTCTTTGTCTAATTCGCTACGCCTACAAACTGTGATGTTATTAAACAAAATTGTTCTTTCATCCATTGGAGTTACATTTTTTTCGGCTGTAATACCCTTTCCTAAGAACTTTGAGCGTTCAATGACGTTTTTTCATGTATATTGCTTCGATTCTTGGGGGATAACTTTCCTCAACAAACATCATGCTCAAAACGGTCACTTCATCTCCCACTGTGAACTTGTCTGCCTTGTCATAAAGAACTACGATTTTGTCCGCATTCGTTGGAATAAAGGAATCCGATGATTCCACATTAATCGTTATCTCTCGCCCATTAATACTTTCTATTACTCCACTAACCGTATATTGGTTGAGTACTACAATGGCTATTATCACGGCACAAAAAATAACAACCACTATTATGATGTTTCTCTTTTTTTTCATAAATAACATCTCCTAGTCTGTTATAGAGTTTCTGGACAGTTTACTCGACACATTTTGCTTTATCAAAAAGTATTTGCTTAATTTTGTCTTCTTCGATTTGAAAAATAGCCAACATTTTACTATCCTGATTATCATTTTTATCGATTTCTTCCTCTACTTCTTTATCACTGATTAGGATTCTTTCTTTATTTGCGATACCAACACAAGCAAGATACTTTTTAATCTGCATTTCGCTCTCATTATAGCAACGTTCATAGAACTCATCCTTTGTAATTTTCATTATAGATTCAATATACTCCTCTAAAGTGAGATTGTAAATATACGCCATGTTTTGATATGTTTTTACAATGCCTACAGCATTTTTTAGGATAGACTTTTCATCAATTCTGAATTTGCTACGACTAATTACCGTATCTAGTAATTGATCCTTGGTATCGTTAATATCCTTTTTTTCCCTATTTGAACGAAGTAATTCACTCACATAAGCGGTATATTCTTCTATGCTTTCATGTCCTAATTTGTTTTTAACAAGCTCATCTGTAAAATCAACAACACTAAAGCCCATAATATTTGTCACAGTTGCGTGTACCGTGACATTTTTTCCAGCTAATGCATCCTCAGATTCCAAAGGGACGGTCATATCAAAGATAATTTCTTGATTGGTAGGCTGATTAATCAGATGTTCTTCAAATTCTTTATCTACCTCATAATTTCCAATCATAAACTGCTTCCCTAACTGACTATAGGTTTGCTTATTATTATAGTATATGTCATAATTTAGCCTAATAGTATCGTGATATTGTATGATTGCTCTATCCTTAATCTCATGGATTTCTTCATATGAATTCAAAATATTGCTTATGTATTCATTGATTTCCTCATTGGTTACATTCACAGGATTCAACCTATATTCAAGATCATCGTAGTCACCAAGCTTTATTAATGCATCCACTTTTACATTGACAGCTTCTAACATATAGTTCGATCCATAGCCATATATTATCTTATTTTTATTGCACCCCGCTAAACATACCAAAAGGAACAAAATAATAGAAATACAGAAAATGTTTTTTTTCATTCATTACTCCTGGTTATTAGTAGAGCATAACGCTCATACCTGAAATGATATTTGTTGCTTTAACAGAATAACTACTATGCCATATCAAGAAGCTTGAAGAACCTTTATGGATTGCTGCAAGCTCGTACATATTGTTAAAGTATGTATAAACAACACCTCCACTGTCTCCACCGTCAGAATTATAATCACATTTTAAAAGATCCGTAAAGGTAGTTCCATTAATCGTCCATGAATCACTACTCGATTTTACCGTCCCACTCGTCAAATATGTCGTACGACCACATTTATATACCGTACTCCCTGTTGCTAAAGATGTAATGTAGTATGAACCGGTGATTGTATTCGCCCCAGATGTCGTACCGGAACTGTCACTATATTTTATTGTATTACTTACACTATAGTCCTTCGTTATTTTAATAAAGGAGGCATCAATGGATCCAGAATACTGACGTGACTCAACATAACCTATTAAGTTACTACTAGTATCATATACATTATCTGAAACTGCATTACCATGTCCAGCTGTAACGAATCCATAAATCGTTCCTGAACTGGTTGATTTCCAAGCTCTGAAACCAATACTATAAAGATAGTACGTACCACCATTATTAATCTGTATCTCTTGACCAGTGTATAGAGTCGTCGCTTCTTCCCTTAATTCACCTGACTCTTCAAAAATAATTGCAGCATTATTAATGATACTGGTTTTAAATGCTTTCATTTTTTCTTCAGATAAATTCATCATGCAAACAACAACTGCATTCCTCACTTCGTCAATATAAATTTCGCGCATGGATGTAAGCATTTCATTTAAAGGTGTTTTCGTATTCGCTTTAGCTACATCAACATATTGCTTTTTGTATTGTGATTCAATAGCCTCTTTTAGATCTACTAGGTTATTGTAAGAATATGTAGCTTTACAAACCAAAACATCATTATCCCCTTCTAAATTCAAGCTTTTAACGAAATCTTTCCCCGATTCTGTGACCAAAACCACTAATTCTCCGTTTTCATTTATGTAGGCTCCTCCGTAAGATGAATCATAAGTCTTACTCGTTTTTTTCAGCCCTTTATCAAAAACTTTATCAACAATCTGTTTATACACCTTATTCGATTTAGATTCTTTTTCAATCTTATTTTTATCTGCTACAGCCATTGGTTCATTATTTGTTTGAATAAGCGACTCTAACTTTTCACCATTAGTCATGGCTCTATCCATCGCGTATAAATGGGCTGGTTGCCCAACGAGCATCATAAATACGCAGACAAGGACTAATGATACGCCTCTAAAACATGATACTTTTTTCATTTCATTTCCTCCTCCAAATTATTTGATTAACATTTTCTGTATTTCTCTAATATTATTAATATGATAACGTATTCAATTATTTAGGTCAAGCATATTTGTTATATTTTTCCATATATTCAAGTTATGTAAACTATGTCAAACATATTTATCACCAGAAATGGGTTTTCGGCATTTTGGCTACTGGTGATTATAGGTAATTGTTAAATTACTCCCGTCTTTAGAAGTTAGAACCATAAACAATTAGCTTTCCTTGATAAGTTGAACGATGGAGTTAAATATACAGCTGAAAAATATAAAAGTTCAGAACCCGATTTAGATGAAGAAGATATTCGGGAGATGTTCCTTTGACTAAGACAATTATTATAAAACTAATGTTCCGCTTTATGTACAAAATAGAATTTAAAATAACCTATTCTTCCATGCTTTTTATGTACGAAATATGTACTTAATAATAATATACATAAAATGATAATGTACATCCACAAAGGTTTTACACCTGGTACTCGAAAAAACTTGCCTTTATATCGAAAGCGGTCTTTTTTATTCACTTTACCATAATTAAGTGCAAAGTTCTTATTAGCATCAAGAACTTTGCACTTTTATTATTAAATATATCTCCTGTACTTCATTGTATGCTCATATCAGGAACTCATTTTATGTAGCTAGATAAATAACACTTTTCCAAATCAATATTCAATCCTGTTAAAATTCCTTAAGAGCTTAAGTTTTCTTATAGCAACATCTGCCTTCCACCAGTTTTCGGATATCGCAATCTCTTTCAAATATTTTTCATTATTTTCAAACCAACTCCATGTAATTCCCCAAACGCCACTTGAAGGTCTTTTTTCAATAATATAATCTAGTTCTTTTTGCATAATCTCCTCATTATCCTTGTAAAAAACGCTATCCGGTGAGGATATAAAGCTAGACGGTGTTTTTCCGTAGTAAATCCATTTGGATATATCACGTTCTATGGAATCGTAAACTAGCCTTTTAACCGTACTCGAAATAAAATCCATATCAAAGCGATCCGATAAACCGAGTTGTGGTATTGTTTCCATTAGTTCGCAATATCCGCCCACTCCCATTTCACCGTATTTACCAGACATGCTCAACTTGGTAATTAATTTTTCAACGATTGAAAAAGTCCGTTTGTATAATGGTGAGTCCTTATCGGCAAATTTCAAAACAAAGCAGGCAATCCCTGCCGACAAGCCTATACTCTCATACTCGTTGGCTTCACTGTCGTATGTCCACCATGGTGCATGGGGATAATCATTGTTAGATGGAATACTGAAAAACCAACCGTTTTCGCTACTATGTATACCGCTTTCAAGAAATTTGAATATACCTTGTAATATAGGGTGGTTTATATCGCAAAAATCTATTTCAATTAGTTTGCTTATTGCATTTAGTGTTGTATAAGGCGATGAATTCGGATTCCAAGAGTCTGCCTCAAGAGCGTTGCCGAAACCTCCGTCTTCATTTTGATAAAAAGACAAAGCAGAAAGAACTACTTCCTTGCTACCATTTTCAAATTCATATTGCCATATGGCTAATTCAATTGGTCTAGCATTCCGATAAATCCATAAACGTATTTCATCAAATGATTGTTTACTTAGTTTTTTCATTACCTAACCTCCTAAATGTAATATAACTATATAATAATCTACATTTTAAATTCGTCATTGTAAAAAATGGACATATTCTGTATATACTCTAAAGGAGACATACCACAAATCGATTTAAAGTCATTTTCATGATGTGCCCCTTTTGACTTAATTTCATTCAATTATTTATTTCTATTCCACCTAATCTCCACAAAGATAAACCATAATCTCCGGCATTCTTAATAATATCAAACCAATATTGAATGGTGGAATTATCAGCATACCAAACTTCATGAGAAACTTTTTCCTTATCGATATAGGTAAATACCAGACATTGACTTTCTTCATCTCTGTATGTTGAAGCATTATAATCCTGTTTTATCTGTTCAGCTTTTGTTTCTGTAACTTGACCTACTGATCCATTTTCTGCAAAGTCAAATCCGCCGGCAGCGACTGCAAAATTCACTTTTCCAGGCAGTTTCGTCATCTTTTCCACCATTTCTAAAAGAAACTCCCGATTTGCTTTCGGCCCCGGTTTCGTACCATACCCATACAAATTGTAACACATCACAACGTATTCCGGTCCTTCTGGCAGAGTTAGCTTATCGATCGGTGTCCCTGGTTCCAGTACAATTCTTAGTGGAATATCTTTTTCTAAGGTTTTTTCATATAATTTATCAATAAATTGATTATATAATTTCCATAACTTTATATCTTTTTTGATAGCCTCATAATCAATCTCGATTCCATCATAACCTGCACGCTCCGCCAAGGAAATTATTTCATCTATATGGTTCTCTCTTGCCTCTTCTGTTGAAAATAAAGTATATAAAATTTTTGTATCCTTTAAAGAGGAAGTACCATCCGCTTTCATTACATCGTTAACAAAGGTTAAATAACTACCAAATGTATTTTCTTCATAAGCTTTCGTTATATGATTATAAGTTTCATTGGTGTTTTGAGGAATGAAAGGCTTTTTATCTTTATCAAAGTAGGCAGCAAAATAAGATATGTTCTCGATATTATCTTTCATATATTCTACTTCAGCGTAAATGGTATCGATGTCCCAATATGTGGTCCAAACAGAGAATTTTCTGTTATTGACACTCTGAATGTCATTACTCAAAGGATGATTGTCGTCTTCGACCTTATCATCCTTTGGTAAATCTACACCTTCATTATCTTTATGACTACAGCTTGTGAATAATACACCTAGTAGAATTATACACCAAAGTATCGCTCTTCTTCTCAACTGCATCCCCCTTTTTACGAAAATGTATTATTATAAGGTCTTAATAAACCAATTGATTATCTTATTCCATGATGTTTCAACCTTATCCTTAATCTGAGCCCATCCCTGAAGTTGATTATCATATAATATATTACCCTTGGCATCGGTAATCAATAAGTCTTGAAACACACCATCATATACATCATCCGCTATATTTCTTTGACTATAACCATATTCACTCCAAGCTGATTCCAAATAGATATATCCGGAAGTAGTGCCTGATAATGATAAGTTCTGGGTCACCTTCTTTTGATCAACAAATACGGATAACTGATTGTCTTGTATTTTTATCGTCAACTGTCTATTACCAGGCTCATTAATCTGGATGGAAGGGATATATTTATCTGCACCTTCCTCCACTGTTTTTACCTCTTCTTTGACAGGTTCTATCTGTTTCTCCATATTGGTGGTATAACCCAAGAGCTTCTTCGTGCTCTGTGAATAAGTTTCATATTCGGCACGATGTGCTTCCCGTTCATTTTCTTCCACGGATTGATATTTGATACCATCAAGCTCATTCAGATCAAGTTCAAATAACTGCACACCATTTTCATTGATATATATGTTATTATTCTGGATCTTAACAGAAACATATTGGTTTAACTCTTCATCTGCTCTCAAATAAATCGTCTGGGTACCTAATTTATTGCCAGTGAGATTGACGGATAAATTAACATCTTGATACGCTTTACTATCTTTCAGCCGGATTAAACCATTGCTTTTAGATTCAGAGGTTAATGCAATGACCGAATTACGAAACTCAGGTGCACCAGCAAGAATCTCCCAATCTTTCTTTCTCTCCGGATCCCCTTCTTCAAAGGTTACATCTGCTAATGTATCATTAGCTATTCTCATCAATAAATGGTTTGGATACCAATACGGCTGTGGCTGCATACGAGTTAGATCATAGATATGATTGTCTTGATTATTCAAAGAGAAGCCTTCTCTATTAAAATTCATAACAAATAATTTCTTCATCCATTCTTCATTGATCGCACTTACCTTTTCATTGTTCGCAAAATTTCCCGTATTGGAATGCATGAGTACATAAACGTCAGGTACTTTTCCAAACTCTTTCGTATATATTTCATCCATCAGTTTATAATCTTTACTGATACGTTCCTTCATCTCGTCATAGGTTTCTTTTGGTATCTTATTCTCATCCCTGATAAAATCCATCAGATATTGATTATAATTTCGATCTAAATATTTGCGTAAGGACGAATATTCCAGTGAGTTTAGCTCTCCTATATAATGTCCGTATCTGTCGTACGCATTGATATAGGATAGGCGATATCCATTAGTACCAAGTTCCCAAAATGTATTGCTCTTTAAATTGCTTAGATCTTTTGGTGACAGGAATTTTGAATCTTTCGCACCAAATTTATCTGCATAGCTTAATATAGTAGCAATATAATTGTATTCTTCTAGAATTTTTCCTGAAAATATAGCCGTATCTCTTCGTCCATCTTCAAACATTAAGAAAAGTGATTTTTTAGGAAGAGGGGTACCATTCTTATAATAATTCTCGATATCCTTCTGAGTAATCGTAACATACCCATTTTTATATAGTGCATTCAGGTGTTCCCTAAGCCGATCTGTACTGATCATAGTGGCAGAACCATCCCTATCAACCGCAAAATAGGATAAAGAAATAAAACCATTATCTACATCAGCCATTACGGATGTATCCATACTATCATAGGGTTTATATTTATTGAAAACAAATAATACACGTACCATAACAATTACTACAGCCAATAGGATAATTGCTTGTATGATACTTCTTATGAGTTTTTTCTTATCTTTATTCGTTGATAGTAATTTCATGGGAACCCTCCCTTAGTTCTGATTCTTGGGATTGATTTAAATCATCCTCTTGTATTGATACTTTTTTTAAATATTTCGTTAATTTATCTTCTTTTTTTAATTGTGCCTCTATATCACTTGGAGTCATTCTTGTCCCCCAAGTTGATTTCCAAAATGTAACCCAGGCAATCGGCATCTGCCATAATAACACAGCTTCGTAATAAAAACAGAATAGCATTCCAAAAAGCCATGTCGAACTCTTTCGAAATAGTAACTGAGCCACACTCATCAACAATGACATTAATAGAATACCTACCAAAAAGGCTGTCGGAAATACTCTATGCTGTAGAGGTACATAAATCAAGTTATAGATAACTACAATGGGAGCAGCAATCGGAACAATCAATCCCATATAAAAGGTAATTGCAGCAAATGGCTCCTTCTTCCACATAAATTTACCTGCGATTAACGATTCTCTCAGCCACGAACGTTTCCAACGCATCTGCTGTTTTAAAAAGACACGATACTGATTCGGAACGATTGTAGAACAAATCGCTGAGTCTTGATATGCTGTTCTGTGTTTTTTTAATACAAAATTAGTCATAGCCCTGTCATCACCAAATGTTGCTCTTTGTCCTAAAAAGCTTTGGTTTAGCCATGCTTCGCGATTCTCAAGAATGATCTCTTTTTTATAACAAGCCAATGGCCCGGATAAACATGTGACCGCATCAAAATAACTCTCCGCTGCCTTCATAATACGAAAAGCAATATAATAACGAACGGACTGCATTTTCGTCAAAGTATTGGTAAAGGTATTTGCAACATCAGTTCTTCCCGAAACACCACCCATTTTAGGATCTTTAAATGGCTGAACCAGATTTCTAATGGCAAAGGGATCTAAGAAGCTATCCGAATCTACAAATACGACAAGTTCATGCTTTGCTTCCAATGCACCTAATGCAAGGGCTTCTCTTTTTCCTGCATTCTCTTTCTGAACAATATATTTCAAGCGATTCTTTATATCAAATTGATCTGCTTCTTGATATAACTTATTGATAATCTCTTCAATTTTTTCTACTGATTTGTCATGCGAACAATCATCAATGACAATAACCTCAAGCTTGTCCACAGGATAATCCTGATTAATGCAGCTCAGTATTGTTCTTTGTATCCATTCTTCCTCATTAAAACACGGAATTAATATAGATACTCCCGGTGTAAAATTAATATCAATCGGCACTTTTCGATACATAAATCCAAATAAATATCTACTGAGCAGAAAACAAGCTGCAATAATACTGTACAAATACAGCCATTTATTAAACTTAAAATAAATCACACTCTCTGCTCTCATCAATATGATAAATGCTGTAATAAAAAAGAGTAACAAGCTGGAAATCATCAATAAATATCTGTCCTTTTTATGGGAAGCATAAACAGACAGTTCCTGTTTAAAAGACATTCCACATAAGAGGTTTCCATCCGATAGCTGCTGCGTTCTAGAAATAACAGCCAGAGTATTTACCTTCATCTCTAAGCCTTCCGGCATTGTCCCCGGTAATATTTCAAATTTTAAACGGATACTATCTGCTTCGTTGATAACCTCAATATATTCCTTCTGTTCTATTTGCAATAAAATTCCTGTCATTGATATATCTATTCCAGTGCATGAAAACTTTGTTTTTACTCCTTTATTACTGCATATTACTTTCACATCATAATGTACTTTATAGCGGATTCCCGCCTGCTTATTCGCAATAAAATCATTGATATTGCCAATACTATCTTCTATCTTTTGATTGCCACGTCGGTCAGTATTGTTACGCATTTTAGTCTTATCCGGAACATTGGACAGTATCCGCCGGTCACTTTTCCTTTGTAAAAGAACATCCTGATAATCCTTACCTTTTCTTATTCTTTTAGGCAATTTTACATGTTTCCTCAAAATCTTATACCCCACATATCTGATAAATTGTTACTATTGGGCCTATTAGCTTCACAGCATCATAGGCCAAATAGTAACGATAATTTCACCTTTAGGTCTTTCTCAATTTCCTTGTTGTGCTAGCCAATCGATATAACTTTGGCTTAAGTTATAAACTTCTCCTCTGCTATCCGTCAGATAGTCACTAAGCTTTGCAAATTGATAACCCTCAGCGATTAACTTTGGAATAACAATATCTAAAGCTTCTGCTGTCACATTCTGCGCTTTTGGCATAAGATCATTATCTGACATATGCATTACAAGTACACTGCCTTTATGCAAAGTTCTCCGTTCTCCGTCGTCTAACTTAATTCCGTTCATTATTGTATTTGCAAGTGCTTTTGGATCAACCTCCTCATAATCATGGGTACTGAAGTCACCGCTTACAATATACTTAAATCCCATATCAAGAATCGCTTCCATACCACTACTGCTCATTGCTAAGGTTGGAGGTCTTAGGATTTTTGTTAATGACGGTATTCCATTAAAACGAACATCTCCAATAATGGATAGCAGCTTCTGATAAGAGATAAGCAAATCCTCTTTTCTTTCTTTTATCTCATCATCGGTTAGTGAATAATAAATTGCTCTATTGTCATTTTCATCCTGTATAATATCCGTGGTTGCAAACGGGTTGTGCATATCAGTATGGCTACCAACATCATGTCCGGCCTCAGCAATGGCACGTAAAAGATTTGGATTACTCTCTACATAATTCGTTCTGACAAAGAACGATGCTTTAATATTATATTTATTTAATACATATAACAGCTGGTTAACCGCCTTATCAGAACCCCAGTCATCAAAAGTTAAGAATAATACTTTATCATCCGTAAATGCCCCTGTCTTATCAAGCTCATCAAGCTCTTCGTCTGAAAATCCCGGTAATGTGGAACTGGAATTAATACTTGGTGTTCCGATATATCGACCCTGAACAAATTGAAACTTTAATGCATCCGTGAGTCCGTCAAAATGTCCGGGATAGATTGCGTTCTTAAGGGATGGCAGTACTTTCTTATCCGAAACAGGATAGGAATAAACCATATCACTGCTAAGTAGAGCTCCTAAAGTCTTAATTGAATACGTGGAGCCATTGTCAGCAATACCATCCTTGTAGGCAATCGTGTCAATACGCTCTTTTGCAATATTCAGCATAAGCTTTCCAATCAAAGTAGGATTGGAATAATAGTCCATCCGATAATAGATGATATACCCTCGACGAGCTGTGATATTTCCCTCATTAAATGCGTTTTTAATTACATCTTCTAAAGTGGCATCTATTCCTAGTTTTGAGCTAGCCAAAGACAGATCCTGCCAGATTACCCTACACCTTGCACTGGATACTGCTTCAAGCATTTCATCTGACATTTCCACTTCATATGCATATCTTACTAAGGTTGGTTTTTGACCGCATAAGGCTTCTACTTCCTTCTGTATTGTCAAAATGCTACTAAGCATGGAGTAGAAATCCGTACCGGTCGAAGTCATCAGGCATATCCCTATTTCATGCCCTTCCTTTGCAATTTGCTTAATTGCATCAGCACTGTTTATGATATCTTTTTCAGTAACAAAGAACGTTCCTTTTGCATTCAGAAGCTTCAAGCTATGCAAGACATCTTTTAATATATCATTATGATTTATTCCATAGAAGGTATAGCTCAATGCTTGTTCTGTTGTATATACGGTATGTTGCTCTTTCGCTTTTACTCCTTTATTCTTCCTGCGCAAGGAATCTAAATATTGAACCGTATAAGCTTCCTTTTTAGTGTTCGTATCTGAACCACCGGAATTCTGATTGTTCGCCGTATTACCATTTGGTTTGTTAGTATTCTTGCTATCTGTTTGCGTACCTTTCGTACTGTTACCGTTATTTGATACCATTTCCGTTTCATTTGATTCGTGTACCAGCAAAGTAGGTATATCACAGATTGCGTAAGTTCCTTCTGCGATCATTTCATAGGTTTGTTTCACAATATTTAGCAAATCCTTATGATATCCAATTCTAAAATAGATGATATCTCCGTCTTTAAAACCATTTTTATAATATCCCATAATGTCATCTATGGATTTTGCATCATCCGTGATTGGATTCTTACTATATGTGACAACATCATAATGGAATATGGAGGCAGCCTCTTGAATTAACTCATTCGATTTGCCATACACAGGCATAAATATATTGGTATGAACACCATAGATTTCCTTTAAAAGTTTATCACACTTATATATTTCTAAACAAATCTCTTGAAAACTCATTGTGGTAAGGTCTTTTCCTGATAGTCCTCCGTTGGCGATATTTTGCTTCTTTTCTAAAATCTTATCAATTCTTTCAGGGTAATTTACAATATCATTTACTGTGACAAAGAAAGTTGCAAGTAAATGATTTTCTTCCAAGAAATTCAGTATTTCGGTCAACTGCTCCTCATCTTCTATTCCTCGAAAGGCAAACGACATCATATGCTGCGTCGTATTAATATTTGTATAAACCTTTGACAATTTTCCGGCATTTTGATCTCTCAAGTTACTAAAATTCATATTGAAATCAGCATCATCATAGGCAGACAGATCTTCAGCAAATACCGTCTTATATTCTGTTTCTTTCAATGCCTGTAAAATCCATTCCATCATCTTTAACAGTCTTTCTTCTTTCGTTAAAGAATCTAATGACATATCCTCTGAATTAATGCTTGGTGCCTTATCAATTGCAGGTTTATCTGGTTTTACCGGAGCTTCATATTCTTCTTCATCCAGAGTACCATCCATTTTAATTGTTAGGATTGCACCTTTCTCTAAACCTTTGATATAGCCAAGCACTTGATTATAATTCTTGAAACTTTGATAACTTAGATAATGTGTACTCTTAACTACCTTATCATTTCCGCATGCATGCGCAGCTTGTAATAATTCGGGTGTGTGTGTTGTTGAATTACACAATAAAGTATTAGGTGCTTTACCGATTATAGTTTGAATGATATTATTGGTTCTGCTAAAATCCTTAACCAAATCCTCTTTTGTATACTCTTCCATATGCTTCGTTTCCGACAAGGTGTTGTTCCCTATCCTATGCCCTTCGGAATTCATAGCAATGATTGTATTAGAATCCTCGGCTGCCAGAATACCAGGAACAAAAAATGTTCCTTTTCTTTCATACTCTGCCATCAGGTCAAGTATCTTTCGATTCGTTTCCGCATCAGACAATCCTTGAAAGGTTAATGCAATTAATTTATCCGTTGTCTGAATATTGGAAACAACTTCTGCCGAACCGCCTTCTTTTAATTTTCTCATAGCGACTTCAATGATATCATTCGCATCATACTTGTTACCACTAACCGTTTGGATTTCATCCTTACCTCGTAACATCCAAGATATTCCGATAATCATTACTATGGCACTTACTATAATAATAATGACAATGATTAATTTCTTATTTACTTTACTTGTCATGATAAACTCCCTTACTAACATCTCTAATAATAACTAAAACCCATTCCTACTTGCACGATCGATCTATTTATAGGCTCCAATAGGAATATCCCATTGCCTCCATTTCACTCTTAGGAAAAATACTTTTTATGTCAATCACAACCTTTTCTTCGGCTGGTAATGCACGAAACATTTG
Organism: Lachnoclostridium phytofermentans ISDg; assembly: GCF_000018685.1. Classification (NCBI taxonomy): domain Bacteria; kingdom Bacillati; phylum Bacillota; class Clostridia; order Lachnospirales; family Lachnospiraceae; genus Lachnoclostridium; species Lachnoclostridium phytofermentans. The sequence goes on from NC_010001.1 coordinate 2,734,033, forward strand.
ATCCAGGTCATCTTTTGATAATTTCCTAAATTCATTATGTGCAACCGCTATTATAATACAATCTGCTTCTTTCACCTCAGAAAGCTTCACCATATTTATATCATAAAATGATTTTACTTCCTTCTCATCAGCAACTGGATCCACAACATTAACAGTCACGTCATATTCTTTCAGTCTGTTAATAATGTCAATTACTTTAGAATTTCTAATATCGGGGCAGTTTTCTTTAAAGGTGATACCAAGAATATATATTTTTGCTTGATTCACTAATTTGTTTGTCTTTATCAGCTTCTTAATTACAATATCACCGATAAAAGAACCCATACCATCGTTAATCTTTCTGCCTGATAAAATAATCTGAGAATGATACCCTAATTTTTCTGCCTGATAAATAAAATAATATGGATCTACACCGATGCAGTGGCCGCCTACTAAACCGGGTGTAAAACCGAGAGCATTCCACTTCGTGTTCATTGCCTCAACGACCTCTTGCGTGTTAATGTCCATTTTCTCAAATACCATAGCTAGTTCATTCATAAATGCAATGTTAATATCTCTCTGCGCATTCTCTACAAGCTTCGCAGCTTCCGCTGTCTTTATGTTCGTTACAAGGTGCACGCCTGCATCAATGATTAATTCGTAAACCTTAGCAATGATTTCTCTTGCTTCCGTATCAATTCCGGATACAATTTTTATGATATTATTTAATTTATGATGCTTGTCCCCCGGATTGATACGTTCCGGTGAATAGCCTATTTTAAAATCTGTTCCACAGCTGAGGCCTGAGATATTCTCCAGAATTGGAATACATACCTCCTCAGTCACCCCTGGGTAAACGGTAGATTCAAATACAACAATTGCATCCTTTGTAAGATTGCGTCCGACTATTTCACACGCGCCTGTTACAGGCGATAGATCCGGTGTTTTATCTGTATGGATTGGAGTTGGTACTGCTACGATGATAAATTTAGATTCCCTTAGTTTTTCCTCGCTACAAGTGAATTCCAGAGTGGTTTTTCTGATTACTTCTGTTCCAACCTCCTGTGTAGGATCTTTCCCATTTAAATACTCGCTAATCTTTTGTTGGTTAATATCAAATCCAATTGTCTTAATTTTCTTAGCGAAAGCTACTGCTATCGGTAATCCAACATATCCTAGCCCTACCACAGCTAATTTCTCATCCCCGCTAATCAATCTCTCATATAAATCCATGATCTCTACCGTCCTCTAACAAATTTATAAATATTAAGGCTTTTCACCTAATACCTTTCTAGAAATATTTTTACTATCTTTGCATCAAACTGGGTATACTAATTCGTTTTTAATTCCTGTATCGCTTGTGTCAATGCCATGAAGCCATGTTCTTAATTCAGATATAATTAACATCATAATATAATAACATAAAATTATCAATTTGTTTTTTAACATTTATCCCCATTTTTTATTGTGTGAGAGATTGGTGACCTGTCGAATTAATAAATATGTATAGCAAATTTTGCTCACTTTGGAAGAAACAAGGGTATCCCCAATATTTTCATTCCATATAATACCATTATAGACCAAAAGTCCTAGAAGTCAAATAAACGATATCTGATATTTCTTTTTATCACTAATATAAGCCCACCCTATGATAATTTTATATAAAACCTACGTTTCAGACTCAGTAAGTATTTTTTACCACAAACAAGATATAAATATAAAAAAGAAGTATGTTTATTGCTTTGCAAAAAATTTATTACTTTTTACTACAAGTAGTAATTAGTAACGTTTTTTTACAAAATCAATAAATATACTTCCTAAGATTTTTGACACCATTATTAGATATTATCTTAAAATAATATTATTTATGTGTAAGTCACTTCGTAAATCAATTTAGTATCAGTACTCATTATATACTAACTTCTTTCTATGAGTTTTTGCTTCTGTTATCTCATTTCTTAAATTTTCCATGTTAACCACCTTGCTTAATATAAAATATTAACACTTCATAATATCCAACAAATATTAATATTTTTTGTTCTAATATTCTCTCAAAGAGATGTCAATGTCACGTTTATGAAAATAATATGTTTTTGATATTGCTTGATTTTGCAGTCTATAAATCTTGTTCTATTAACGATTATATTTTTACTTTCACAGTTTCCTTATCAGCTTAAAATTCTGAAGCCATTTGAACCAATGAAATTATCTTTATTTTATTGTTTTACATATGTTTTCGGCACATTCTTGCAACGACATTTCATTTGTATCAACTACAACATCATAGCCATCAAGAGGATACAATCCTTGCTTGACTTGCCATTCAGCATTTCCAATATCTCTGTCCCCTCTGTTGACTTCTCGTCTCTTTAGCTCTTCCAATGAGCATATCACTTTCACAGAAGTGATAGGATAATTTTTCAATGTATCTCTACAAGAATTAAACAGGTTTTGCTCTTTCCCATCGTCTTGATTTAAAACAACATGGTCAACGATAACATTTAACCCCATATCTGAGTATGCCTTTATTGTATGATACATTGCATCGACAGCCATATACCATAAAGAATCACCGTCAATTCCGTTAAAATATCCACTTACACAGGGTGCTATAATATCTGTAAAAGTATCTTGTCCAATACAAAAATAAGGAACTGGAAGTATCTTTTGCAATTCTTGCGTCAATGATGACTTACCAGCACTTGATACCCCATTAAGCCATATAATATGCCCTTTTTTCATTTTCTTCATACCTCATGCCCATTTATTAATACAAAACACGTTAAACGTCTTGTGTATTCCCTGTTATATCATAACAAAGTTTTTGGATAAATTCATTTGTGATGTCTGGCTGATGTTCTACCAGTATAGGGATTGTATACTTTATCACTGGAAGCTTCTCTAAGATTTTTCTCTCCAACTGTTTTCTCTCTCTATAATATCGGTACATCCCCTCAACGCCTTTTAATCCATTTTTCTTACCATAGAGAGAATTTTCGACATATTCAGCAACACGATTTTCCCAAACTCGATTTCCATCGCCATCTACACGTTCCCTAACTGCTCTTTCAATTGCTGTATTTACATCCACATCAAGATACAGAATGACAGGATTGAGATTTTTGACAGTTTCTATGAGCTTAATAATGTAATTTGTTATGGTTTCTTCCTCTGCTCCCCGAAATAGTAATAACTCATTGACAGCATTTTGCAACAAGGCACACTCAAAAATTTGAATACCAGTTGCCTCTTTACCGAATTTTTCCCAACGGCTCTGATGGATTCCACAGAAGAGTTCCATATTCACGCGACCATCATAAAGTTCCTTCGATTCAAAATAAGAAAACAGTTCTTCGCTTATACTTGGTACCTTTATATAAGCTAATATGACATAGTCTTTCCATTTCGTTATATTTCTCTCAAAATCTTCCCTGTGTTCTGGGTATTGGTTGCATACAGTATCATATTCTTCCTGTGTCAAACAAGCACACCAAGCCATATCAGCAGGGTGTAAATCCCCTTCCACATACAGATGAACCTCGTGATTCAGCTCTGTTAATTTATCTCCCAACATTCTTGCAAATGTTGTTTTTCCCGAACCTGGTATTCCTTCAATTATAAATAGTTTATTCATAAAAACCTCTCGCACGTTAGTTATTAATTTTTCACTTTTCCATGTTCTACATTACAATTCAATCTTCTACTTTATTTCACTCTCTTTGTCATCCTTCATACATAAACCAGCTAGAGTTACAATTACTCCCACAAAAAAGCCATAGTATCCTATTCCAGCAATCATAGTTCCTCTAGCATTCACTGATAATATCAAGCAGAAGATACTTATTAAGTAGATTAGTAGTCCTAAGACCATTACTTTTATAGACTTCTTCGCTCATTTCCCCTATTAATTTTTTAGCTATACTCGATTGGTGCTTCATGTTTTCAACCCTCTATATATTTATAATAAGGCATATACTGATCATTTATCAATACTAATAAAATGTCTGTTCTATCTTTGACAGTATATATTGTGGTTCCTTCCATTAATTTGGTAGCATCAAAATCCTGATAGTTTTTTTTAATATTCGTTCTTTGAATGGCTCCTAATTGTTTCTCAGGGATTAGCTTTAATTCTTGAATCCAATCGATAGTGAAGGCATTTACATATGCCGTGTTCTGATATACGAGAAAGTCGATAGCTTTATCGTTTTTATATAGCACCTCAGGGCTAGCATTGTTTTTCGTTGATATGACATTTGTTTTTATTAATAATGCGATTATTACTAAGAACACTGATATAAGAAGGAAAGCAACTTTTATACTATTATTTTTTCTTTTCATTATCTCCTCCGACTTATTTCCACTCCAATTCATGAAATCTAAAAATCTAAAGTTGATTCAATTCTATCGATTCAAGACAATCATTATGTACCCATGCTACATTAAAACAGATATACTCTTTTAATGTCTAGTCACTTGTCTTAAATATTTAAATCTAACTTCATTACAATTTCACCATCTTCAATTTCTCCAGTTTCTATGAACCCCATGCTTTCGTATAAATGTTTTCCTACGACATTACCAGGAACATAATCTAGAAACACATAGTCAAACTCATAAATCGCCATATACCACATTCACGTTCTTTTTCATCCCAATCTAGCATCATAAACCCTATTACTTCTTCATCGTTATATATAGCATATGGTTTTGCTTCCTCATGATAAAGCCATGCTTGTGCTAAAGAATAAACATTTGAGGCTACGTATTTACTTTGTTCCTCATTTAACTTCATCCCTATGATTGTTCTAAAATTTTTTTCGTTTACTTCTTTTAATGATACCATGTTAGATTCCTTTCTGCTGATAGTATTGTTTATAATAATAGGAATTCCAAATTTCTTCTTTGATATTTTGACAACAATTAATAGTGATTAACAAACATCATTGGAAATAACTCTATCCTTCAAATTGGATTGCATAATAATGACAATGATGTAACACTCCATGATAGCTAATGTCATCTTCTTAATTACTTTATTGGTTAACAGCTCAATCATCACTTTTTGATCAGTATCTTGATATGGCTTGATTTCTAATCGGTCGGTCTTAATTATTTTATCCATTTGATTACTCCTCTTTTATGTTGTGAAGATCATAATCTTTACCACAAATTCAAATTTTGTTGGATTCGTATTCTGCCTGCAAGCCGATTATGTCGAATTCCTGTTTATTGATTGCTTCCATCCAATTTCACAACATAGTAAATCTCTATCAATTGGAATTTTCACTATATATTCAAACGAGTCCTATCATTAAGAATTTGACGAATTATTCACTTCGTTTCTCAACAAGTGATAGAAACTGCATAGCCCAGAACGTCAAGTCACATTCCAGCGCATATTTGCGCTTATAATCTAGCTCGAGCTTGACGTCAACATATGCTGTCGGATACTCAATGTTGTTGGATAAATAGCGTCTGTACTTCGGTAACTCAAAATACGTCCGCAATACACCGTCTGCATCAAGAGCATCTTCAATGTTCGCAACAGATTCTTTTATTATGTTAACGTTTTGGCCGACACCAAGCATCGCTAGTGTGTAGGAATCCGGATAATACTCGTCAGATTCGATATACGGGTAGTTATATTTCTTTTTTGAGTTATCATTGTATTTTGTTATTTCATTGAGCGAAGATATTTCAAGTATACGTTCAAATCCTTTGAGAGATGTTTCTTGAAAGCTACGAACCTCGTCCGTGTCGTCGCCGTATCCTAGCATTGCCTGCATTGTGTAGAAAAGCGCCAGCTGTTGCCACTGTTAAGACCAACGAAGCGGTTTTCAAAACGAGGTATTTCTGGAGGTATATACGAAAACTCAGCACGTAAAACGTTCTCATTACGTATTGCCACAATGAAGTTTTTGATAATAGGGTGATTGTTCGGTATGGCATAATATGAAAGCAGACGCGCAGCGGCCTCTCCGTCCTCAAGGGGTGTATGGTGAAGTATTATGCCATTCCAGTTTGACCAGCTAAGACACCCACTTCCGATATAACCATTTGGCTTGACGTAGCTCTGTACGAGCTTAAAAATTGCTTTATTTAAGACACGTTTTATATTTTTATTGCGAGCATACAAAAAACTATTTTCATCTTTATAATTCAACAGCTTCTTCTAATAATTTATTCAACTCAATACCTCCATATTTTTAAGATACATCTAACAGTTCTATGCAATAACTTAATAATAGCAACGTTTGCCATTAATTATACTCCAAAAATCTCCAAGTTTCTATAATACTTTAAACAAATTACCTTAAAATAAATTTGAGAAGCTAAAAGAACCCCGAATATAGCAATATCTCTTAAGCCAATGATTTTGTTATACTTAGTTCATGAAAATTAAGTGATACTTAATCCGAGAAATCATACATAGTTATTCTTAATCTGAGAAAATATATTGACTATTCTTAAAAACTGAGCTATATTATATTAGAATAACAAAAATTTTGATGATTTGAGGTGGAGAAGTGATTAAATTTTCTTGCTAATATTATTATGCATAACAAAGAGTTCATGTGCAGGATGTCTGCACTGCTGTTTTTGTTGTGCGATTGCAAGAAAGTTTGATACCTATTCACTCATATAAGTTTGCCTTACCATATCTGGTTTGGTTTAACTTTGATATATTTATGAGATGCAAGAAGTAACTTTCTTGCATCTCATTTTTTTATACGGAGGTATTGATAAATGTCTTTAATTAATGTAGCAAATCTAACTTTTGCTTATGAAGGAAGTTACAATAATATTTTTGAAGGTGTCAGCTTTCAAATCGACACAAATTGGCGACTAGGCTTTACTGGACGTAATGGCAGAGGAAAAACCACTTTCCTTAAGCTGCTGCTGGGAAAATATGATTACAGCGGAACAATTTCGAGTAGCGTCGTATTTGAGTATTTTCCCTATGAAGTATCTGATACAGAATCTTTTACAATTGATGTAATACGTGAGATTAGTCCGAATGCGCTAGACTGGGAGATCATGCGTGAGTTGTCCTTACTTGATGTGACAGATGATGTTCTATATCGGCAGTTTTTCACACTTTCAAAGGGAGAGCAAACAAAAGCACTACTAGCTGCTTTGTTCCTAAAAGAAAATAGTTTCCTACTGATTGATGAGCCGACCAACCACCTTGATGCTATGGCACGAATGATATTGAGTAATTATCTAAAAAGCAAGAATGGATATATTTTAGTTTCTCATGACCGTGCTTTTTTAGATAACTGTGTTGATCATATTCTCGCTATCAATAAGACTAATATTGAGATACAGAAAGGTAACTTTTCCTCATGGTGGAATAACAAAGAACTGCAGGATAACTTTGAATTGGCCGAAAATGAAAAACGGAAAAAGGATATCAACCGTTTAACGGCTGCCGCACAAAGAACATCCGACTGGTCTGATAGCGTGGAAAAAAGCAAGCATGGAACAACCAATTCAGGCAGTAAGCTTGATAAAGGATTTGTTGGACATAAAGCGGCCAAGATGATGAAGCGTTCAAAAAGTATTGAGGGCCGCCAACAAGCCCTAATCGATGAGAAATCGAAATTGCTTAAAAATATCGAGAGCAGCGAAACTTTAAAAATTGCTCCCCTGCGATATCATACAAATCGTCTGGTGGAGCTCTCTGACATTTCTATTTCTTATGGAGAAAGAGTCGTTTGCTCAGATGTAAGTTTTACGATAGACCAAGGTGATCGAATAGCCTTGCAAGGGAAAAATGGATGTGGTAAATCCAGTATTCTGAAACTGATTTGTGGAGAAGAAATTGCCCACACTGGAATATTGAGAAAGAACGGAAGTCTAAAGATCTCCTATGTTTCACAAGATACAAAAAACTTAAGTGGAACTCTGACTGATTATGCACAGTTCAATTGCCTTGATGAAAGTCTCTTTAAGGCGATCCTGCGTAAACTTGATTTTTCAAGAGAGCAATTTGAAAGAAGTCTTGAAGATTTTAGTGAAGGTCAAAAGAAAAAGGTGCTAATCGCAAAAAGCCTTTGTGAACAAGCGCATCTGTATATCTGGGATGAGCCATTAAACTATATCGATGTCCTGTCACGAATGCAGATAGAAACGTTGTTACTTGAATATCAACCAACAATTTTGTTTGTTGAGCACGATAGTGCTTTTTGCAGCAATATTGCTAATAAAATTGTACAATTATAAATACGGAAAAAGGTGAAACTATGATTACCAATAAAATTGCCATTTCTCATGACAAACTCCATGCAAAGCCAGATGTTGCTGGCGGTCTTTGCATGGAGTAATAAGAAATAACCGCCACTCATGCTGGCTTTGCTTCTTGATAATTTCAATTTTCAGGAGGAAAGCCTACATGAACTATTCAAAATATGAAACAATGAAACAACTTATAGCGGACATGAAGTTACCGGATTATCGCTATGAGCAAATTATAAAAGCAATCTTTTCACAACACACTTCAACTTTTGAAAAGATGAGCACACTACCTTTAGAATTAAAGAAATCTTTGATAAATACCTTCGGGCCATCTGTCTGCTGCACTGTACCAGTTGCGTGTCAGACCTCAGGACAAGCGGATAAAATATTATTTTCACTACCGGATGGCAACCGCGTGGAAACAGTAAACCTGCATTACAAAAAGGGGTGGGAATCTTTTTGCATCTCGTCTCAATGCGGCTGTGGTTTCGGCTGCCAATTTTGTGCGACTGGAACTCTTGGCCACAAACGTAATATGACTGCGGATGAAATTACAGATCAACTCCTGTATTTTCATCTAAATGGACATAAGCTTAACAGTATTTCCTTTATGGGAATGGGTGAACCATTAGCCAATCCAAATCTGTTTGACGCCTTGAATATTTTAAACGATTCGTCTCTGTTTGGTTTAAGCCAAAGGCGTATCACCATATCAACGATTGGGATTATACCAGGTATCAAACGGTTAACACATGAGTTTCCTCAAATCAATTTGGCCTATTCGCTGCACTCCCCTTTTGAAAACCAACGGAGCGAATTGATGCCTGTGAATCGTTCATTTCCACTCCATGAGGTAATGAACGCGCTAGACAATCACATTCGACATACCGGGCGACGATTGTTCCTTGCTTATATCATGCTTAATGGAGTAAACGATTCGGTGGATCATGCAAAAGCTTTAGTAGAACTGTTGCAGGACCGTGGACCCTGGGCACATTTATATCATGTTGATCTAATTCCATATAACGCAACAGATAAAACTCCACGAAAATTTGCCTCATCTGACAAAATTACTATGAAAAGATTCCGCGATATTTTGCATGCGAATGGTATTAGTGTAGCTACAAGAACACAATTTGGTTCAGACATCAGTGCTGCATGTGGACAGCTCTTGGGTGAGAAAGATGTATAGCAACTACTAAATCATTTCATAAGAAAAATGAGGTATCATTGTAAACGGATTATATATGAGTAACCACTGCTCTTACAAATTAAAATAGAGAGTGGTTGCTCTTTATATTCATTACCTTAGGAATTAAAGCTTATACTTTTTGTTCCTTTAGGATAATAAAAATCTATCCATACAAAAGGTAAGCCACCTGAAAAGGTATTGAAATATTGCTTATTTCTGCTCTTCTATTTAACTTGTTCCGTTATTATGGATTTCACTTCAACTAAAATAGCGTTTCCACATACATCATTCTGTAACGTTCAAATAGTAAAATACCTTATCATTATTTTTTCGCTGACTGTTCCATCCATATTCAATAGCATCTTTAACATTTTTAGCATCCTGAAAGGAACTTCCTCTTTTTTTACAATGCTCGGCAAGCAACCCATCGCTTATATCTAGATATACTATCACTTCACAGTCCAAAAGTATTAATGAAAATATTGGTTGCCCTGCCTTAACTGACACTCTTTCTTTTACAAGTTTACTTGTAAAACTCCCAATTTCTCTTGTCCACGGTTTCTTACAGATATATGCTTCCTCGTCCTTAGTCAATTGCGGCCACAGTGCCTCATCCATATCAACCGTTCCTGGTATTTGTTTCTGCAATGTTGATTTTCCACAACAGGTGGTTCCCAGTACACAAACTCTATCATTTTTATGCTTCTCAAATATAGCATTTAATGCATTTATCGTTTCCTGAACCGATGTTATTACTGCCATTTTCGCCTAATCCTCTCTTTTTAGAATTAATCCCATTGTCCTGGAAATCTTAATTTCTGTAGTTGTGGAAAGTTTTTATTATATTCTTCTACTTCTTCCCTTGGAAGATTTTCAAAGACATTCGATTCGTAAAATTTTCCTTTTATGTTTTTCATACCATCCTTTACTAATTCAATTCCCATAAATGCATCAAAGTTTTTACCATCAGCCGTTTTAATATGAAAGTTGTCACATGTTTTAAATCCTATTCTAGGATAATAATCAGGTTCACCAAAAATTACAATGCCTTTATACCCTTTATTGGCAGCTAAGTTCATTGTTTCTCTTAATAACAGCTCACCTACTCCAGATCCTTGCCATTTAGGCTCTACACACAGAGGTCCAAAGGTTATAATTTCATGTGTATCTGCACCATCAACAACGAGCGCTTTTGAATACATTATACATCCTATTACAACTCCATCCTTTACTGCTATTCTGCTTAGTTCTGGAAGATAGTCTTTATCTTGTCGTAATTTATGTACAAGGTAATGTTCGTCACATCCAAGATGATGTTTATTCCAAAATGCATGTTGCGTCATTAACTCTACATTGTACCAATCATCCTTTGTTTCCATTCTAATTTCAATTTCTTCAAGATTTAATCTTTTCTTTTCTACTGGAAACCATCCAAATTCTAACCTTACTTCTTTTCTTTGCAAATCATTATTCTTGTAGCAACAAGTATCCATACCAATTAAGCTAAAACCTTCATGCTGATAAAAATCTACTGCATTAACATTACAAGATTGTGTTTCCAGTATAATAGCTCGACGGCGCTCTCTCCTTGCTTGTTCTTTTGCAATTTCAATTAACGCATGACCTATTCCTTGCTTCTGATAGTTTTCTTCTACCCATAGTTCTGTAATTCTTAGACGATTAGACCATAATTCTTGGTCAGTCTCCATTGCAGCGACTAATTCATTATTAACTAATACTCCCCAAGCATACGCATTCTCCCAATGATCTTCATATAACTTATCTGGAAAATTATTTTCTTCCGGTGTATGAGTCACTGGCTCTGTAAATTCTTTCTTTTCTATCTCAATGGTAAATCCTTTCTCTGTTTTATTTACTATAACATCATAATATTTATCTGTTTTATACTTTATTGGAATTATAGTTCCCTTCCATTTCTCTTTTGGTAAATGTACAATTTCATATACCATAATCTTTATCCTCTCTTTTTATATAAATTTTACTTCTGCTCACTTTACGGTTGTCATAATTCCTTAAACAAAATCCTGTTAGACTTCATCTTTAATAAATAATTTGTTTTTCGCATTGTCTTGATAATGTTAGCTTAGCATTTCTAAAACCAACTTTTTTACACGGTAATATATTCCATATTACACTGTTTCATGCCATTATTCAATCATATTTACTCTTACAATACATAGCATAACGCTCTTTAATTTCATCTCGTTGTTCCGAGTTCTTCTTGGAGAAACCATTCCAGTTGACGGACAATTTTTTTTCGGAAACACATATAAAAACGCCGATTCCAAATTTCTTGTGGAATCGACGTTTTTATATGATTTCTATATGCTGTTATTCATCCATGTTGCAATGATAATTCCGTCGTTTTCATCCATAAATGCATGCTCACTGTTTTCAGAAACAGTGAGATTACAGTTGAATTTACTGGAAAAATCATTTATGACTTTATAACTTTGAAGATTGTCTTTTGCGCCATATAAAATGTGTGTTGGAGCATTCCATTTGTCAATCAGATGTTCTTTTACATACATATAATACAGCCAAGACATTGTATCAATAGGAGTCGGAATTTCTCCTTGTTCTTTAAGTTGTTCCTCAGATATATTGAACCATATAAACATCTGCTGAATAAGATATTCCATATTAACAATAGGTGATTGAAAAAGACAGTTCTCAAAATTCTTATCACGATAAGCATGGAGGCTGAAAAAGGCGCCTAAACTGCACCCGAATAATGAAACTTTATCCCATTTTCTAAAAACATAATCACCGATTAGAGTTAAGTCTGTAATTCCATTCATAATGTTGCATTTATACTCTTGATCAGACCTCTCTCCATGCTCAGGAAGATCAAAACTGATTGTTTGATAACCCTTGCTTGCGACAATCTCAGCAAAAACTTCTGCACTCTCTTTATTTGACATCTTGCCATGGACAAAAATATATGCTTTGCTTGATTTTTCTCCCCATACAATAGCGGGGATGTTCTCAATATAGATTTTCTCTTTAATCATTTCTCCTCCAAATCTTGGGATAAACAATGGAAGCACCGTTTTTCTATCACGTAAATACAGTGCTTCCTTTAGTCCTATTTGTTTTATTCATTTAATAAATTATAATACCTTTCGATCTTATCACTTAAATCCCGCACGCTAATATATCTAGCCTCTCTAATTGTCACTTTCCCCTCAACAAATACAAGAATGGCAGGTATGGTAAAAAAGTTATAGGACACTGCAATATTATGTGATTTTTCTACATCTACATAAATACTTTTAATCTTTGGATACTCCTCTAGTATTTTTTCTACTTTCGGTTTCAAATCAGTACATACTCCGCAGGTTTTATTTCCAAAATAAATCAAAACCATATTATTACTATCTAATGATTGTTTTATTAATTCTAATGAATCATAATTCTCCAATTAAGATCAACTCCTTTATTAATTAATTTTAATATAGTTCTTTCTAAAAGTATATATTATAGTGATCTTCTTTTCTAAAATATAGTTCTTTGAAGATTAAAGAATGTAGAAATAGAGTTTATCTTTATCTTCCATTACAAGACCGAATAAAAGTATACTTCGCTAACTATTCCTTACCATAAAAAATCCGTCTACTTGTGTAGACGGATTTTAGGCATTACTAATTGTAAACATTACCATATTTTTATTACAAGTATATTATTTTTTTGCTATCTGATATATTTAAAGTACATCGATGAAAATTCTCTTGAATTTTTTGAAATTTTGGAGTTGCATTAATTTTTTAATATACTTGGCCGATAGTGTGCAGAAATCCTCACAATTCTTACTAAATCAGTTCATTTGTTAATATCCTTTTGTGGTGATTTTAATAAGTTGAATCCGATTGTCCCAACTAAAATCGCAATAATTCCTATATAATGATAATAGTTTAATTGCTCGTGTAAAAACACAATTCCAACCAGAATGCTAACAACCGTCGCTACATTATTAAACAGACTTACCGTCGTTGCTTCTAATTTTCCCAACGCATACGTTGAAAGAATGCTAGAGATGAAAGAAGCAATAACACCCAGATATAAGATTGACAAAACAAAAGACAGATTTGTAAATGGTTTAAAATATGCTCCGAGGTTGCCCACCACCAAATGTTGAATGACTGAAACTAAATTGAAAATAACACAGCCACAAATACTTACAACATATACTATCGTCATAGCAGAATAGCCTTTGGATAGCTTTTTAATAAATACATTGTAAATCGAAAATGACGCAACAGACATTAAAATAAATAGGAATCCAAGATAACTGTAATTTCCTATGTTAAATCCCTTCATTGTGTTGATAAAAATAACACCTAACACAGATAAAATCATGAAAACAGTTTGTGGCCTATTGGCACGTTCTTTCAACACAATTCTTGCGACAATGAATGTCAAAATAGGAGAAATTGCATATACAATCCCTGCTTCCGAAGAGGTTATAATTGTCAGACCAAGAGTTTGGAACAGAAAGAAAACAACGGGATAAGCAAGTCCAAAGGGAGCTACTTTCTTCCAATCTGATAAACTAACACTTATGCTGTTTGGTTTAAAAAACTTATATAACAAAACGGAAATAGCAGTCACTGTAAATCTATGTGCCAATAATCCTATGGTATCTGTACTGTTCAAAGCAACCTTAACGACAGAAAACGAAAAACCTATAATTAGTGATTGAAGTGTAATAGCTAAATAGGCTTTTGTAGAATTTCTCATAATAATCATCCTTTTTTTTGAAATTGCAGCCAGTATCAATCTTGCTATCAAACTGCATCCTATCCTGAACTGCTGATTACATTGTACTATGGAAAAATATCTGATACAATAGGCATAAGTTCAATCTGTACCGGTACAGGAGTGTAAAAAATGGAAAAGTATATTTTAATATCGAATGAATTGGAAGAACTTATAAATTCATCTGTTTTAAACGAGGGCGATAAATTGCAATCTGTTCGAGCATTATCGCAAGATTATAAATGCAGCAAGAGTACTATTATAAAAGCCCTTGAAGACTTAACAAAGAAGCATCTAATCTATTCCGTTCCTAAAAGCGGGTATTATGTTGTGAAAAAGACATTCGGTGAGGTTCAAGGCAGTAAATTGCTTGATTTCACTAACACCGCTCCAAACTGGAGTCACTTTCCGTATTCCGATTTTCAGCACTGTCTTAATAAGGCCTTTGACACTTATCAACAAGACTTGTTTCAATACGGCACCCTCCGTGGCCTCCCATCGTTAATTGATGAAGCAAAGCGGCTTCTTGAATCCTATAAAGTTTTTTGCAATAGTGAAAACATTGTTATTTGCTCAGGTGTGCAACAAGCATTAAATATTTTGTGTCAAATACCATTTCCAAACAATAAAAGGAATATTTTAATCGAAGAACCGGGTTATCATTTGTTCATACAAACATTAAAAATTTTGAATATACCTGTTTCCACAATAAAAAGAGAACCTCATGGGATTGATATTAATAAACTAGAAGAAATTTTCCGTACCGGAGATATAAAGTTTTTCTACCTTATGCCTCGCATTCATAATCCTTTAGGAGTGTCTTACACCAAAGAACAAAAAAATCGGATTATCTTTCTAGCAAACAAATATGATGTTTATTTGGTTGAAGATGACTATTTAGCCGACTTTGAAACGGATTTAAAAGCCGAACCATTATACTTTTATGATATAAATCAGAGAGTTATTTATCTGAAAAGTTTTTCAAAAATAATGTTTCCGGGTTTACGAGTTGGCTTTGCGGTACTCCCGGAAGCTATTTGTGAACTATTTGCAGAATACAAACGCTTGATAGATATTGATAGCTCCATGTTTTCACAGGGAGCATTAGACATTTATATCAAAAGCGGTATGTTCAGCAGACATATTCATCAAGTCAGAAAAGTTTATGATGAAAAAACAAAAAAGCTAGTAGCTTCATTTAAACTCCATAAAATTGATTGGTTGCTACCCCAAACGAAGATTAAAGGAGCAAAGACATTTTTGGAATTACCCACCTCTATGAATAAATCTATTTTAATAAATTCTCTGCGCAAGCAAGGTATAATCATTGAGGGTCTGGAAAAGCACTACTACACAAATAATCAAAATGATAAAAGATTAAAACTTGATATTGCTAATATAGATATTGAAAAAATTGAGGGTGCTGTTGAGATTATCAGTAATGAAGTTATGTAGCAGATAAAATAGGCAGAAAGCACTATACTCGCTAAATAGCAGGCAGGGCTTCCGTCTGTTCGCTGTCTATCTCGCTGTTTGGGGTTTCGGTAATTGCATCCATATGCACGAGATTATGAAATTGAAGCTTGCCTGCTATATTAGGCCATCACAGTAAGGTGGCAGCCTCTCCCTCAGCAAATATAATACTTTTTTGCACACAAAAGGCCCTCCAATCTCTCGACTGCCATTGAAAGGCCCTTAAAGCGCGCATATAATTACCTACCAATACTAATGTTATTGGTAATAGATCACAATAAAAGTATTGGCCGATAACAATATAAACAGGAGTAAACTAAGCTGACTATAAACTTTAGAGACGATAAATTATAATTCTGCAAGGTATTTTACAGTACGAATCATTTGGCTAGTAAAAGAGTTTTCGTTATCATACCATGCGGCTATTTTCACCAGCGTATCTGCTCCTAATTCTGCTACTTTTGTTTGTGTTGCATCAAACAATCCACCATAGTTCATGCCAATTATATCCGACGATACAATCTGTTCCTCTGTATATCCGTATTGCTCTGATTGGGATTGCTTCATCTTCTGATTCACCTGTTCCACTGTAACGGAGCCTTCCACTACCGCAGACAATTCTGTGAGTGAGCCTGCCATAATCGGCACCCTTTGAGATGTTCCATCCAATTTTCCGTTTAAGGCTGGAATCACCTGTCCAATAGCCTTAGCCGCTCCGGTAGTCGTAGGAATGATGTTTCCAGCTGCAGAGCGTGCTCTACGCAAGTCACCTTTGGCATGGGGGCCATCAAGGGTATTCTGGTCATTTGTATAGGCGTGAATTGTAGTCATGAAGCCTTTCTTGATAGGTGCTAGCTCGTTCAAGAAATATGCCATTGGAGCAAGACAATTCGTGGTGCAAGATGCTGCTGAAACAATGGTATCTTCTTTTGTCAAGGTGTGTTCATTGATACCGTAAACAATAGTGGGAACATCTTTTCCCGCAGCGGTGGATATCAATACTTTTCTTGCGCCCGCATTAATATGTGCGGCGGCCGCACTTTTTGATGCAAAAAATCCCGTACACTCCAGAACCACATCGATTTGTAATTTTTCCCACGGTAGTTCGCTGGGGTCTTTTTGGGCATAGATTGGAATAGTCACACCGTCCACAATCAAGCTGTTCTCATTGTAGCTAATTGCTTTGTTGTATTGTCCCTGTGTGGTATCATATTTTAGCAAATGTGCAAGCATTTGGGGGCTTGTAAGGTCATTGATGGCAGCAATCCTATATCCTTCCTCATTAAAAAGTTGCCGGAACGCAAGCCTTCCAATTCGGCCGAAGCCATTTATTGCAATGTTAA
Organism: Lachnoclostridium phytofermentans ISDg; assembly: GCF_000018685.1. Taxonomy (NCBI): domain Bacteria; kingdom Bacillati; phylum Bacillota; class Clostridia; order Lachnospirales; family Lachnospiraceae; genus Lachnoclostridium; species Lachnoclostridium phytofermentans. The sequence continues at coordinate 2,751,040 of NC_010001.1, forward strand.
TATCCATAATAGACACCTTCCTTTCTTAATAAAACCTCGTGTTCAACGCATTTTTATTATATCACTTGACTTTTTGTGCTACAATGTTATAAACGAAGTATCTAACTATACTATCTGTTAGGAGAGTGCTATGCCACAATATGACCAATATAAAAATAGAAGCGTAGATATTGAATTTGCAGCAGTCGAAGATTTTGAAAATCTTCCTTATCCAGAACGGTTTACTCTGATATTTATTACAAATGGGATTATAAAGGCGCAGTTGAATGAACGACCAATAGAAATTTCTGCCCCTGGCGTTCTATGCTTGTCTATGGATGATAAACTGCAAGTTATCAACAAGGATAATATCTCCGCACAATCCTTTAGTTTTCATCCCGATTTTTTCAAAACATCCCGAATTTTTGAAACACAAACATACAAGCCAAGCAACTTAAAGATACAAGTCGGTCTTTCACTTTTTCAAAGGGACAATTCCCAAACTGGTATACTTCATATAACTAGCAAAGCATTTCCTCAACTGTTTGAATGGTTTTTTATACTGGGAACAGAAGTGTATGCACATAGTAATGCACTTTGGGTATGCAGAATTAAAAAATATCTTATACAGATTTTAAGGCTACTTGAGGACTTAAACCATCAAATCGAGCAATCTCCTATTGATTTGGCTTTAGATTATATACACACAAACTATCCGGGCAAAGTCACATTGGAAGATTTAACGAATTGTGCACATTTGAATCGTATATCGCTCAATGAAATGTTCCAAAAAAGATGTGGGTGTACCGCTATGGGATATCTACTATCATATCGGTTAAAGGTTGCAGGGGATCTTCTCGTTCATACAGATATGACCTTAGATGAAATTGCCCGTTCCATCGGATTTCAGTATGATACTTACTTTATAAAACAATTTACAGCCAAAAGAGAAATGTCACCCACAGCATTTCGGAACACTCATCGAAATCTTCAGCATTATTAAACAGATTTCCTCGAATTATATCCCTCAAACACAGGACGGGTTTTGGCATAATCCACAAAGCCGCCTTACTCTAATAAACAAAAAACAACAGCTTCCTCCTAACACTAGCTGTTGTTTTTTTATAAGCTCACTTTATTAAAGAATTTCGTCTATATATCTTGCTGGGTAATGCTTTCACAAAAACTTATTTCTTTCGATACGCTTCCCACCCACAAATGCCTAGTCCAATTACCATTATAAATAGCGATGCACCAAAAGGTTCTAAAAGGTCTGCCCCTAGTAAGTCTCCTTTTAGTCCTCCAATGCCATTGTATATACATGGATTCATCACTGCATAAGTAAAACAAAAGAAGGCACTTATAAATCCTATAATACAAATCATACATCCAAGTATAAATTTTTTCATACCGTACCTCCTGACTAATAGCATAATATCTTATAAATGCATGCTGCGCGAACTTTCACTTGATATAAAAACTACACGCTTTACTATTGCTTCCATGACAAAGCAATTTACAGCATTTGCAATTATGATTCTCTATGACAGAAAGATAATAGATATTAATAAATCAGCAAACAGCTAACTTCCTGAAGATTTACAGATACCAAATGAAATACCAATACATCATTTAATATCCCATACTTCAGGTCTACACAATAATTATTCTTTTGACGATGATCTGTTTATTGGTGATGATAGAAAAGTTTACTCACAGATAGAATTTTTTCATAAATATATACTTCGGCAACCAGTAGAGACGCCAGGATCACGATTTAATTATAATAATTCTAACTATAATTTACTCGCATGGATTATAGAAAATGTGACTGGTATGAGTTATGAAGAATTCCTCAAAGAAAACATATTCAAACCGTTATCAATGAACAATACGGAAGTAGACGATGGCATACGAGTTCTGGTTAATAAGGCAGATAACTATTCCCGTGATTATGATAAGTGGGTAAAAGCCCCTTATTATAACGAAAAATTTAGTATTGGCGCAGGAGCCATTATATCTACATGTGAAGATCTTTATAAATGGTTTTGTTGTTTACGCGATAAAAAGCTAATATCTGAAAAAAAATATGATTGGTACTTTCAGGAGAACTTAAATACTTATTGTTATGGATTACAGCATAGTACTGTGTACGGGACCGATAAATATTGGCATGGCGGTGATCATATGGGAATCCAGACTTATATACAGAATTTTTTCGATGAGAACTTATGTATAATTATTTTATCTAACAACGAATCTTTAAATCAATATAAGTTTGGTGATTCAATTTCAGATATGCTTCATAATATTGATAAAAAAATTCCTGAAAAGCTGGTAGAAATTCCAATAAGTGCTGAGGATAAGATAAAGTATTGTGGTACGTATTTAGAAGGAAAGATAAAAGTTGAAGAAATCAATGGTAAACTATATTTCACAAGATTTAAAGGAAATTTGTATATTGAAATATATCATGTTGGGAATGGTAGATTTGCACGAAGATATCAAGAACAAATAAATCCTTACGTTTTGGCAGAAGGTGATGATGGTATACCACAATTCTTTGGATATAGGAAAGTGTCAAGCCAGGAATAATCCTATAAACTTATTATAATTACTAGTATGTGTAAATAGGAAGTTGCCAACTTTAATTTGACAGCTTCCTTTTCAGATACACTTACTCAAATAATTTTGATAATCATTTTTCATCTAAAATGAATTTTTCTCGAAGCAAAGTTTCAAACTTTCTCATATATAAAAGTCAACTTTGTATCACTGAACATAACTCTTCATTCCTTTTATTTATTCCGCCAAAAGATAATACTTAAATTTATAGTGATATAAAAAGCACACTAAGAGAGATATTGCAGTACAAATAACATAGACCAGGTCACTAAAAGGATTTGCTTTACTCATCTTAGCATTTACAATAAACCCTCCAATTAAAAGTACTGCTAATACATACGTTTCGAATTCTTTAAAATACGGTATTGATATTAAAAGGAGAAAAAGTGCATACAAAACAATTGGATAAACTAAAATAAATAATACACCAAATTTAAAAGTGCTCATTGAAAGTTTAATCGATAAATAAGACATATTTCTCGTATTAAATTTTATCTCTAGTTCCTGCGTAATCCACATAATTGTAAATGATGTAAATAACCAGAATGTATTACTAATAACTTTACCGAGAAATATTTCTAAAAAGGTAACATTTCTGATTAATGTCAGCCTTTTCAATGGCGATAAATCATCAATAACAAAATTAAAAACGCAACTTACTGCAACAAATATAAACTGAAATAAAATAATTATAGAAAAAAAAGGTACTAAATTACGTGCCGAGCGAGGTAAGATAACTAATACTATATCAGCTATAATACTTAAACATAAAAATAGACGAATATGATACCACCTTTTTATTGAATCCCATTTCAATACCTTAAACATGAGTTATCACCTCCAAATAGTATTCTTCTATTGATTTTTTGTGGATACTACGAATTTCATCACAGTTACGGAGAATGGCTTTATCTTTCATTAAAATGATGATTTCATCAAATAGGAATTCTAATTCTTTCAATAAATGCGTTGCAATAATGATTGTTGCATCCTCTGGTTTGTTTTCTAGTATTATTTTCTTTAAATCATATTTTATTTGAGGATCAATCCCAGCAAAAGGTTCATCCATTAGATACAATTTTCCCTTTCTTGATAGTGTTAATAATAAACATAATCGCTCTTGGTTTCCTTTTGATAATTTTTGTATCTTTTGTTTTTGATCAAGCTTTAGTTGCTCACATAATCTCAAGGCACATTTACGATCAAAGTCATCGAAAAAATCAGTGAAGTAGTCTATTGCCATCGAGACAGTAAAGAATGGAAATAATTGTTTTGGGTCAACTAAAGCGATACTCTCTTTTTCTTTTTTATTTGTCTCTCTCCCATTATAAAAAACTCTCCCACGACTTTGTTTTCGATAACCACCTATAATGTCAAGTAAAGTTGTTTTTCCTAATCCATTATTTCCAATTAAACCAATGATACGACCAGGTTCAATCGTAAAGCTAATATCCTTAAATACTACATTCCTACCATATTTTTTCATCAAATTATCGACTCGGATTACATCATTCATTCTTAATCACCCCTTTTATTAATTCAAATATATCATTATCTCTCAGCCCTAAATTCTTCATATTGTTTACGTATTCTTTCGTCTTTTCTATCACCATTTGTTGTTCCAGGTGCAAATGGCATCCTGGTTTTACAAAACTACCTACCCCTTTTTTTGAATATATTACACCCTCTAATTCTAATTGCGCTAATGCTCTCTGAATTGTTAACGCCGTTACTTCATAAATTACCGATAACTCCCGAACTGAAGGTAATTTATCATCATTGTTATATTCACCATTTAGAATTTTCTCCTTTAATTGCATACTTATCTGTAGATAAATCGGCATATCTGAACGAAAACCCATTCCTAATCTCCTCATCTTCCAAAGTTTAATTTCCAATAAATACGTTACTCTATGACTTGTTCTCTTATTCCTCCTCCATATTTTCTCCCCGTATCACTGTGTTACTTATGTATATATGTATGCGGCTATTATTTTTTCTATGACATAAAAAGTAAATGAACTTTCTTTGTCAGCAATATAAAAGAATACTTCGTGAGCTTTCCTTTCTATTAACAAAAAACAACAGCTTCCTCTTAAGTCCACCGTATCATAGGGACGATTTAGTGTAAGCAAAATGGATACGAAAAAGGGTGTTACAGAACTAACATAGGTTAGTTCCGTAACACCCCTTTTCTTCGTTATAATTGAGATTAGCTTTTGCTGACTAAAACCACTATATAACAAACAAATTCTTATGCTATTCGCCTCTTCTTTCTGTCGTATATTACAACGGTCACAATTGAAACAAGAACAATCACAGTATTTGCGGCAATGGTTCCCGCCCAAGTCATAGGCAGGATGCCAAAGACAGGGGATGCCGCATTGAAAATGGTGTGGAATAATACGCACATAAACACACGACCTTTTCCTGATATTTTGTAAATTGCCCCGTTGAAAAACCGAAACGCAATGAGTTGAACTGCAAACATCCAAAAGCTAATGTATCCATCGTAGTGCCCCGTCCCCGGAATGAAGAAGAGAGGGAGATGCCATAAAAGCCAAATTACTCCGACAGAAACAGAAGATAAAACAAAGCCATATTTTTTGTCTAGCTCAGGCTGTAAAATGTACATCCAGCCAGCTTCCTCCAAGCCGCCGATAATAAGATTACCAGGCAGGGAAAGGAAAAACATATAAAATGGAAGCACCATTTCCGTGCGGCCTGAAACTGCAAGATGTATCAAAAAATACAGTGCAAGCCCTGCAACAACGAACAAATAAAGAGATATGTTATTTTTGACGTAGAAAACTGTTTTCAGCCATTCCTTAAAATCTGCTATTTTGTTATTTTTCTTCAGAACGATATATGAAGCAATAGCGGGTGACAAAATATAGATTGCAAAAGGAATATTCATCCCTAAGTTCTGTAATGATTCTTGAACCGTAGAGTTAACCGAAAATCCGAATTGCCCTAGAGCTATCAAAGAACCTGACGCAAGATAGGCTATGCAAAATGTCAGCATCGTAAAGTGTACTATGATTTTTTTGTCTGTCACGATTTCTTCACCTCACTTTTGAAGTATACATTAAATATTAATAAATGGACGCTTTGACTTTCATCGAATAAATTAAAGTTTATCCAAATGAATTGCTCCATATTCCCTGATATTCATAGGATATATATTTTTCTGATCAATGAACTTAGACATATAATCTATATAATTAGCAGTTTCTACTTTTGGAATAATGCTCATAATAACACCTGAAAATCCTCCACCATGAATACGGCAACTGCCATCTCCTATTTTCTTTATGAAAATTTCTGTTAAAGCAAGTGCTAAATTAATCTTTTGGTCTTTATTATCTGTTGCAACATAGCAGTTTTGCAGCCACTTCCAGGAAGAGTTTCCGGATTCTTCAATAATCTTTAGGAGGTGCTTCTCATTATGATCTGCTACTGCTTGTATCGCTTCCTCTACTCTTCGATTCTCTTCATAAAAATGCATAGAACGAAGTAATGCTCTGTCATTTTCAAGACTTTCTTCCAGCTCTTTAAAATGCTCCAAAAAGGTAGGTAAGTTACTATCACAAAGCAAGGTCCCACCTAGCTTGTTAGCGACTGCTTTCATTTCCATAGGAATATCAGAATATTCCTGACTTAAATCTGCATGACCTTTACCTGTATTTACAATGATTAAGTCATATCCAATCTTTGAAAATGAAAAGTCCACTTTTTCATACTTCACATCATTCGAAAAATCTAAGGAAATCGTTCCGCCAACCGCACATGCCATCTGATCCATTAATCCAGATGCTTTGCTCCAATACTTATTTTCTGCATATTGACCAATCTTTGCGTAATCAATATAGCTCATTTTGCTGTCATTAAAAAAGTAGTTAATAATAGAACAAATCAACATCTCAAAAGAAGCAGATGAACTTACTCCAGCGGCACTAATTACACTGGTTGATATGTATGCGTTAAAACCAGCAGCCTTAAAACCTGAATTTGTTGTAGCTTTCATCATACCTGCAATCAAGGAAAGTGAACCTTGATTGATAGGAACTTCATCTATCTTTGATAAATCCAATCGAATCTCATTCTCATAACCTTCACTGAAAATTGAGATGATATTTGAATTATTCGGATACGCGGCACCAATAGTATCCAATGTAATACTTGCAGCTAAAATTTTCCCACCATTATGATCTGTATGATTACCAACGATTTCTGTTCTTCCTGGTGCAGAGAAAAATTCCATCTGCTCGGAATTAAAATGTTCCATAAACTGTTGTGATAAAGCTTCGTAACGCTTTATGCTAGTCTCACATTCTCCATAGACTTTATTCAGTATTTCTATACTAGGATGTATCATATTCAAAATCTCCTTTACTTTACTTTTTATCTTTTTTAATTTTATAACGGATAAATAGAAATACAATCAATTCAATAAGTATAATCGAACCTGCTATTACTGAATTAATAATAATTTGAGTGTACCATGGTGTTGAATATAAAGCATATAGCTCTTGATTATTTCGGTAATCTATCCATATCCAAATAATTTTTCCTAGATATACGCCAATACACGAACATATTGTTATTTCCATAAATCTTTTTAATTTGAGTAACACACGCATCGCCACCTTTCAAGTTTAAATTGTCGCTCATACTGATTTTATAAAATTAACGTCGTAGTAATTTAATTTTATCTTACCTTATTTTGCGCCAATATGCTACTTTATTTCAAGGTCTGCGTACAGATAACCATTTGCAAAAATAGAGTATGTAATACAGATTCTCTGTTATCAAGTTTCTTATGATTACCCTGAATTCATTATAATAATTTTTAATAAAAAATCCTTAAAGAAAATACGATAAAAGAGTAATATATTGAGATTCATCTAGGAATATGCTATTATATTTTGCGTAATCAGTAATATATTGATTGTTAGAAATGACAAAGGAGGTTACTTATGCAGATTATTACGAATAAATTTCACAAAGAAATGAAAGAACATGGTAATGATCAGTTTCCTTTTCTGATTAGTTATGAACGATTATCAAAGTATGAATCAGGTTCCTTTTTGTGGCATTGGCATCCTGAAATCGAGCTCACATTAATTGTAAAAGGTGATATGATTTATACAGTGAATGATCATCCTCTTCATCTTCATGAGGGTGAAGCTTTGTTTGGTAATGTGAGTTCCTTTCACACAGGTACGAAATTTGAGAATAAAGATTGCGAGTATATCTCCATCACGTTTGATCCAAAACTAATCTATGGATATGAAAACAGCATTACTTATCGTAAGTACGTGGAACCTATCACTCAGAACTTCTCTTTATCAGCAATTCAGTTAGATTATTCAGAAGAATGGCATAACAATATTATTGAGATTATAAAGGAAATTATTGCAATTGGGCAGAACAAAGAAGCCTCTTATGAATTAGATATCCTAATGAGACTTCAGCAACTTTGGAAAATTTTATATTTACATAACAACTCAGCTCCTGCAATGACACCTTATGATAAGCGGAATTATGACAGAATTCGCAGTATATTATCTTATGTAGATAATAATTATGCTATGAAATTAACTCTGGAAGAAATTGCGGAACATATTCATCTATGTAAAAGTGAGTGTTGTAGACTTTTTAAACGTTACATGAAAGTTTCTCTATTTGAATTTATCTTACAATACAGGATTGAGAAAAGCTTAAATTATCTAGCTGATTCTCAGTATTCTATTATAGAGATAGCGAACTTTGTTGGATTTAATGATTCTAACTATTACTCTAAAGTATTTACTAAGATAAAAGGCTGCTCTCCAACGAAATATAGAAAGAAGAATTTATCTTAAGTAATCATTTCAGTAGAAGTGTGAAATGCTTTTATTTCACACTTCTTATTCATTCCATACCGCCTTCAAAACATGCTCTCCTGTCATCCAGACAGTAGAATCCGATGTTATTATAGCTCCACTATATTCCCAACCTGTAAAGGTTGAGGCTTTTTTGACTGGCGTCGGTAATTCACCATATGTTTCATTAAACACTACTTCCTTTGGTTCCAGTACCTCACTACCTTCTGTAGTTGTACCGCCATTCAAATCAAACTTTACTAGGATCTTTGCGGGTACCCAATGTGCATAAAGAATTAAGTCGCCACCAACCTTATTCACAGAAAAATTCCATATAAGATTGGGTTCTTCCTCTTGATACCAGTACTCAAATTTATAACCTGGTTTGATTGGAATCTCAGGCTCTGCTACCAATTCACCATAACGAAGTTTCTGTGACGCTACTTCACTTCCACCAAATGTATGAAATCTAACCCTATATCCACCATTCATAGCAAAGTAAATAACCATAACAACAATTGCTATGATAAATGTTGCGATCAGACCATCTAATAGACGGATTGGTACATCCTTACTACCATAGATTCCTCTTCCAAACCATTTTTTACGTTCCTCTTCTAGCATAACTGCCTCTGAAATTTTATTTTCCTCATAATGATTTTCCACATGATGATTGTCTTCCTGATGATTGTCTTCCTGATGTTTATCCATGTTCTGATTTTCTCCCTTTTAAAATGGCGCAACAGGATGCTCATCTAAGATAAGTATCCTGTTGCAAGGTGAAAGAGGTTGTTACCAGTATCTTGATAATATCGTAGTTTCATAAAATCTTTCTATAGTAGAATGATTTTATTGATTTTATAACTATATCAATTTTAGTGCTATATTATTTTATGATATTATCATATTTATCGTTTTAATTACTTTTTCATTTTTATCATCTGCTACCTAACTATATCTAATATATTACTTCTACTACCAAGAAATCTATCAACCATTCCTTTTCTAACTTACTTACGTACCAAATACTTTCTCATATCAATCGCACATGCCACTAAGATGATTAAACCTTTAATGACATATTGCATGTTCATATTAATCGATAAGAAGTTTAATGCCACAAAGATAATTCTTAATAAGAATACACCCATGACAACTCCACTTATTTTACCGGTACCACCAACGAAGGATACACCACCGATAACACAAGCTGCAATCGCATCACTCTCATAATTCAAACCAGTATTCGCGGTATTGGAACCGATACGTGCTGCTTCAATAAATCCAGTAACACCATACATAACACCTGCTAATGTATGTACTAGAATCGTAGTCTTCATAACATTAACGCCAGATACATTTGCAGCTTCTGGATTCGAACCTACTGCAAACATATTCTTACCAAATGTGGTCTTATTCCATATAAACCACATAACGATAACTACAACACAAGCATACCATACATAATTTGGTATCGCAACGCCTCCTACCGATATCACACTTCCTTTAACAAACTTCGTAAATCTTTCATCTAAACCAGATAATGACTGGCCATTGTTACCATTAATCATCATGTACATTAATAAGAAACCATATATGATTAACTGTGTTGCCAAAGTTACGATAAATGGATGAAGCTTAAACTTAGCAACAAAAAATCCGTTAACCCAACCGACAATTCCACCAACAAGTATAACAATTATTATAACTACAGGTATAGGAAGTACTGGAAGGTTAGGAAACATTTTTGTCGCATAAGTTACCGCTTGTAATAGGGAAGCGGAAATACATGCGGTAAGACCAACTACACGACCTGCGGAAAGGTCCGTTCCTGTCAGTACAATACAACCAGCGATACCACAAGCAATTGGTAAGTTTGCAGCGGAAAGACTGATGATATTTACAATGGATGGTGCAGAAAGGAAGTTACTATTCTTAAAGGAAGTATAAATAATTGCAATAATCAATAATATGTATAATGCATTATTTAATAGTGATTCCTTCCAAAAAGTTATTTTACCTTTACTTTCTAAGCTTTTATAATCTGAATAATTTTGTTTGATATTTCCGATGGAACGTTGTATAGGATTCATAAGCTAGAACCTCCTCTAAACATATTTTGCAGCGAGCGCCATGATTTCTTCTTGTGTTGTATTTTTAGCATCTACTTCTCCAGCTAACTGACCTCCACTCATAACGAGTATCCTGTCACAAACCCCAAGTAACTCTGGCATCTCAGAGGATACCATCAGAACTACTTTCCCTTTGTTCGCCAGATCAATGATTAACTGATAAATCTCATATTTTGCGCCAACATCTATACCTCTCGTCGGTTCGTCCAGCATGAGTACTTCTGGTTCTGTTAAAAGCCATCTGCCTAAGATAACCTTCTGTTGATTACCACCAGATAAGGAACGAATCTTCGTAAGTTGAGAAGGTGTTTTAATTCTCATGGAATCTACAGACCATTTCGTATCCTTTTCCATCGAATTATTACTTAAATAAAACCTTACTTTTCTATGCTTCTTAAGACTTGAGATAACCGTATTTTCACGAATATTTAATATTCCAAAGATACCAGTAGCTCTTCTTTCTTCCGTTAATAAAGCAAACCCATTTTTAATAGATTCTCTTGCATTTTTATTACTAACTTCTCTTCCCTCTATTTTAATTACGCCGCTTTTTCTTGTAGCGATACCAAATATATTCTCTAACGTTTCCGTTCTTCCACTTCCATCTAATCCAGCTAACCCTACAATTTCACCTTTTCTAACCTGAAATGATACATCATTTAACAAAGAATATCTCGCTGTGAGATTTTCAACTTCCAGGGCTACTTTGCCTGGAGTATTCGTCTTTGGTGGAAACTGATTTTTAAGTTCACGACCTACCATAAGTTTAATAATGCTCTCTGTTGTCATAGTAATTGCTGGTTCTGTAGCAACCCAAGTACCATCTCTCATAACAGTTACTTCATCCGCAATCCTTAGAATTTCTGCCATCTTATGAGAGATATAGATGATGCCACAACCTCTGTTCCGTAGCATATTGATAATCTCAAATAAATGTTCTACCTCCTGCTCCGTTAACGATGATGTTGGTTCATCAAATACAATAATCTTACTCTTGTAAGAAACTGCTTTTGCGATTTCTACCATCTGTCTTTGAGAAACCGGCATTGTACTCATGATTTTCTTAGGATTTACATCGATTCCAAGCTCTTTAAATATTTCATTGGTCTCCCTTAGCATCTTCTCTTCATTTACTATAAGTCCGGCAGTTTTTGGATATCTGCCAAGCCAAAGATTATCCATAACGCTACGCTTAAGGGCTTGATTTAATTCCTGATGCACCATCGCTACACCATGTTCCAATGCTTCCTTTGAACTCTTAAAATTTACTTCTTTTCCATTCAATTTAATGGAACCAGAATCTTTATTGTACATTCCAAATAAGCATTTCATCAGAGTAGATTTACCAGCACCGTTTTCCCCCATGAGTGCGTGTACGGTTCCACTTTTAACGGTGAGAGATACTTGGTCCAGTGCCTTTACGCCAGGAAATTCTTTGCATATATCTGTCATCTGTAATAGCACATTATGTTCCATCGGCATCCTCCTTACTTACTCTGCAAAAAGCAGCTGCCGCCTAAGCAGCAGCTACTTCTCACGTAGATTTTATTATTCACCGATATAAGCAGCATATGGGATGTAAATCTTGTTGCTTACTTTAGGAGAAATGTTAAAGTTACTTGTATCAGCCATTAAATCTTTACCATTCTGAATATTCTTAGCAAGATAAGCGATTCCATCTGCCATACCTACAGCATCCTGTTTAATCGTACCAGTCATCTTACCATCTGCGATTAACTGTTTTGCTGCATCTGTTGCATCTACACCGAATACTGGAATAGTCTTACAATCAGCAGTTCCTAAGTTATATCCTTTGTCATTGAGTGCGGAGATAACGCCTTCTGCCATACCATCGTTATTACAGATAATTAACTCAATCATATTATTTGTAGCTTCACTGTACTGAGCAAGGTTTGTTGTCATATAGTCATTTGCTGCTGATGCAGACCAAGTACCATCTTTGTCAACCTGATATTTATCAGAGTTTGATGAATCAAAGTATTGTAATGCAGGCTTTCCAGCTGCTGTGATTACTTTATCCGCATCTTCTACACCAAACTGAGTACGATAGATAGCTTCTACGTTACCTAACTGACCCATGAACATTGCATAACTGATTTTGCCATCACCGTTTAAGTCAATAGCATCAAAGTTCTTTACTACATAATCGCCTACCATTTGCCCTTGCATATGTCCAGCTTCCGGTGCATCTGTTCCAACGAATGCGCATTTATCATAGCTTCCTAACACTTTGCCTTCATCTTCATCAGATTCTACTGCACGGTTAAAGAAAATTACTGGAATTTTAGCAGCCTTTGCTTTCTCTACGATTGAATTAGATGCATCCATAGAACCAGATGTTACAATATTTACAATCAATAAATTTGTTCCCTGACTAATTGCGGTATCAATCTGCTCATTCTGAGTAGTCTGATTGCTATTTCCATCATAATTCTGATATTTGATACCTGCATCTGTTAGTGATTTATCAAGTGCAGTACGAACACTTGAAATATAGGTATCACTATATGTATAGTAAAATACACCTACATTTAAAGAAGATCCTTTACCTGATGTGCCTTTGCTTCCTCCACAAGCCGAAAGGCTAAACACCATAACTGCTACTAGCATGAGTGCCCAAAACTTTTTCATAAAAATACCTCCCAATCATAATTGTTGTACAAAACTGTTTAGTTTCGCTTAGTTACAAGAATTATTATATGGAAGGTAGGTTAAAAAATATATACAATATCTTACACAAAGGGTATAATATTTTACTATATTGCACAATTAAATATTGTTTAGTTACTGTATTTTGTGCATATTAACAGGTGTATTTTATTTTATTAATTCCAGTAGGCACAGTTATGTTGTTTCTATAAAATCTATTTTATCAATAATTAAATAAGTTTTTACTAGAAAGACTCTCCTTAAAATATTTGCTTCTATAAGCGATCATATGTTCGTTTTTTCTCGACTTATTCCATATTTTATGCTATACTATCCTCAAGGTAACAGGAACGTAGGATAATCTCGAGTCTTGCCCTTCTATACTTTCATAGGAGGAGGTGAACTTCTTTCACTATATTACATAGAAAGGAAGTGAGCCTTATGATAACTATTTCGGATGCCTTATCTTTAATGATAAGTTTCGGTATGCTCATCATAGCGTTACTCACATTTATTGTTGTATTAATAAAAATGCACAATAAAAAATGATTATCCCGCAACCTCCAAAGTAACGGATAATCATTTTTTATCACATTTTGGGCAAGCATAAGTTTTTAACTTATGTTTCCTGTTACCTATATTATAGCTGTTTTTAAAGGAAAAGTAAAGACTTCCTATAAGAAAATAAACTGAACCAAAGCAAGAGGAACTCATTATTCTTTTCAAGCCACACTTATCGTCTCCGGTTCTTATAACTCATGCTTCTAATTACATTATACTCCCCTTTTTAACAGTGAGTTGTTTAACCTGCCACATAGTGTGGCAGGTCTTTCATTCTACTGTATATATGTCACCTAGGCTCTTAGAATATCATACTACTATTGCTTTAACTAAGCCGTAATTTTCTGATATCGTTCACTGTCAATTATCTCAAGCATTAGCTTCATTGGGTCCAGCTCGCTTGATTTTACCATATCAAATATTTTAGGTGATGAACTAGGAAGCCATTTTGCTATAAAGGAAATATTATTTTGTCCTTCCTGCATCGCCTTGATATCATCCGATATCTGTTTGGATATTAAGTCCATTACTGAACTCTCGCAGGAGGTTCCAAAAAGTGAGAGTAAATCATCGTACCTACCATATTCAGATACATAATCCATATTCTTTAATACTGTTTTCGGATAGTTTAAGGAAAGCCAATTCATACAGATTCGGAAGATTTTACGCTCCCCAAGGCCACCTCTGATATCTCTTGCAAAGAAAAGTATTTTCATCGACTAATCCTTCTTCATCCTGTTGTAATTCTATAAAATGATTACCACCATCGAGAGTCCCTACTTGATAATATCCCTCATCAATCTGCATCAATAATTCGCTGTCCATTGAATATTTCTCAATTTCATTCTTAGCAAAATCTAGGACATCACTTTCCTGCGGCTGCTTATGACGATTAAAGCCCGTTGGTATGTTTCGAAGAATATCGCTAATGATTGCCTGTAACAACGTACCGCTACCCGTCATTGTATCCCTAAGCAGATTTACCGGAATATTGGTTTGTATAAAGCCCATTCCACATCCAATATCTACACCAACCGCATTAGGAATTACTACTCCTTCCGTTGCTATTACACCTCCGATTGGCATTCCTTTTCCTGTATGTGTATCTGGCATTAAGCAAACCCATTTATGTATAAATGGCAGTCTTGCAAGGTTCATTGCCTGTTCTTTACAAGATTCTTCTATATCGTCAACATTATCCAGCCAAATTTTTATTGGGCGTAACGTATTTCCTTTTTCATAATATACGAACATAATGCATCGCTCCTTTGTTGTTACTTCGTACCTATGATAACGAAAAACGCCGTATCGAGAGTTGGCTAGGTGATCTGGTTACGTTTGGTACATCAAAAAAGGGAAAACAGATAACTATATCATTAGATAGTGGACAGCTTCCTGCAAATCCACTCTATAAAGCTTATAAATCAAAAAGCTTTACAGATAATGATATTTGCCTACATTTTTTTATACTTGATATTTTAAAGGAGCAACCGGGGCTTTCAGTTGAAGAAATTACTGACGGAATATGTCACCGCTATGGTAAAATTTTTGATACCCAAACAGTTCGCCTGAAACTTAGGGAATATGTTTCGGAAGGCATTCTTCTACAGACAAAGCACGGTAAAATGCTACGATACAGCCTGACTGAAGATTATCCTGATACTTTTTGCTCTGATATGAAAGAACTAATAGATGCGATTACCTTTTTCTCAGAGGCTGCTCCTTTCGGTGTGGTAGGAAGTTATTTGTTGGATCATATGAATATCAAAAATGATATCTTTCTATACAAGCATCATTTTATTGTACATACACTTGAAGATAATATTCTATTGGCTCTCTTAGATGCAATTGATGGTAGATGCCTTATAGAGCTGCTTAATTTCGGAAAAAGCAAGCAAGAAACTATCATTCAGGGCATTCCAATGAAAGTATATATATCAACACAGACCGGTCGAAGATACATCTTAATGTATCTTCCTAATATGAAGCGCTTTCAAGCCTTTCGCCTTGATAACATCAAATCAGTCAAATCACTCTCTATATATGAAGAATATGATTATTACAAAGAGAAATTTGATAAAAATAGTCCATTTTTGTTGGGGTGTGTCTTTTGGATCTACAGATCGAACTAAACAATATGAAGAATTTAAGATGACTATAGAGATTAATGAACAACATGAGCAATATATCGGAACGTATAAAACGAGAGGGCAGAAACGGTACAATAACTCGCATCTGCGATAATACCTACTCCTATTCAGTTCAGGTTTTTGATACAAACGAGATGATGAATTGGGTAAAGACCTATATTGGACGGATTATCTCGATTGAAGGATCAAACAAACAGGTAATTAAAAAGTTTTATCGTGATATATATCGCATGAAAAGATTATATAGTAAGGATACAAAGGAGGTAAATCCTCCTACTAAGACAAAGGAGGAAAATCCTCCTTACAAGGCAAAGGAGGATTGAAATCATGGAGCTTTTCTCAGAAATATACAGCTGCTATTATTCTGTTACCTCAAAAATATTACAAAACTCACCGCAATTTATTACCGGTGACTATCTTCCTTATCGCTTGGAGTACTCACAGAAGAATGATAGATTCCGTATTTATGTAACAAAAATGAATGGTACAAAACCATTATCTCTTGGTACAATCAATTTATCTCGAATATATCATATTTATATGACAGATAAATGTTTACCCGGATCCTGTTAACATGGCTCGCATTTTTAAATGGAAGCGCTGTATCGAGCCTGTTACAATTGAAATTACTGGCGAACGAAATGGGATAGAGCGCTTTATGATGGAATTCGCAAGTTATAAAAAACAGACTATAATAGACGATGAAAGCGGCAAGTGTTCGGCCACGTTATGGTATGATCTGCAGGATGAAACAGAACTCTTAATAAAACTCCTAAGCTTCGGTCCGATTCTGAAAGTAACTGGACCGGATCAGATGCTTAAGCAGATAGAGGAACGAATTAACAAACAGTATCAACTCTTATATCCTTATAGTGTAAAATAATTGAAAACACTAAGCTATATGAAAATACTATAAGTTATACCTTATCGTTGATATCTATAGTCAAATTTATTGCTTTAGGAAGATGAAATAAGTAAAAAGTTAATATTCTGATTTAATGAAAGTAATATTTTGCCTTTTTATTCGAAAGGTTTACAATAAGTTTTTTTAAATATATATCCTACCTATCTATAAAAAATAAATTACTCTTTTAGTTAAAATTTTACTCAATATAACAGCTAACCCCTTTAAAAGCATCTGACCAATGCTCAAAGGGGTTAGCTGCAAGAAGCCATTAATCGATTCTGATAACAGAACTTCATAAATCTTATATGATAATAATGTTACTTCTGTTTTTTTTCAATATCTCTTAAGCGTTCGGTCAAAGCAGAATCCTTGGAAATTAGTATCCTAATAATCTTTTTCAATACAACAGTAAGACTAATAAAGACAATTGGTACAGAAAAAATTAGGTAACTGCATATTAAAATGAATGGCTTAAAATCTGTTTGTAAAAGAATTCTATTATCATAGAGTAAAATAAGGGCTATTACAGAACATATTCCGCTTATCGTTGAAATCACTATGAATACATTTAATAATTTTTTTAATTCAGAGAACAATGCAATCACCTCCTCACAGTGAGCAAAAAATTCTTATTGATTCTTTTTAATATTATATTATGGCTGCGATGAATAGTCCAACTGGAAGTTCTTTGATATTGGCGTAGATGAGTAATCGCCTGTATAGAATTTATCAAATTCAACTGCCAGAGCCCCAACAGTATTGGTGTTACCAGATGCTGCTTCATATTGTAAAACACCCTGATATGTAAAATAGTGCCCGATGTTAATTTTCCCATCATAATCAGTGCATTCTTCAAATGAATATTTAGTAAGTTTTTCGCCAACAGCGGTTGTTTTACGGTTGGTCAGACTAACACCCGTACTACCTAGTGTAACTTTGCCATTTGCTGAACTTATTGTATTTATATATCCGAGAACTGTTTGGAATGTTGAACCGTATGGTAAAGCACTTACAGCTTTATTTAATAAGCTTACAGCTATACTTTCCCCAACTCCCTTAACTGCAGGAAAAATTGCCGTATAGTCATAAACCCTGCCCTCTTGAAATGATCGAATGAAAGTGGATTTATCGCCACAAGCAAAAGCCATCTTTACATTCCTATATTCAAAAACATTAGTACCATGATATATATTACCAGCAATATTCGCATGTTCCGCTACTTTAAAAGCTGCAGCCCAAGTAGAATCCTGAGAGCGAACATTTACATGTCTATATTCAACATACGGCACTGAATAGCATTGAACTAAATCTGACCCTATATAAAATGAATCATAATAAGAAGTGGGATTTACCCATGTAGTCCAAGTATTAAGTCCTCTAGTTTTTACACCGAGGCCAAGTTCCTCAAGGATTGTACTATCTGTCGGCAGCTCCAATGTTTCGTGTTTTACTAAGCTACTTGCCCATAATGCATCTCTAAATTTGTTTGCTTTTTGGTAATTACTTGCATCAAGCATGGAAAATGCAGAAGGCATTGCAGTTTCAAAAAGATAAAGGGTATCATCTTTATCCTGCAAATATATTTTTAAATGAGGACTAGTCGAAAGTTCTTTCTTCTCGTTCTGAGTACTAACCAATAGATTGTCTTCCTTAGTATCATTATAGATTTCAAAAAGCAAGAACTTATATCCTTCAATAGAATCAGGTATATCAATAATTGTACTATTGATGCCATGCTGTGCTTTATAACTTGATGATAGCCTTCCTTTTACAGGGAGATTAATTGTTTTATTATTAATCGATAAAACTGCTATAAAGTTGACATCTTCACCGCTTATAACTATATTGCTTATTGAAATATTAGTATCGGAGATAGATTTTGCAAATGTAGCTGGCATTCTGCTTGCCGGATCGCCAGAAAACATGTTTCTGAACTCAGAAGCAGACATTAATATACCACCGGTTTGAATCTCAGTTTTCAAGGTGCTTGTAGTTTCAGCTGAAACCGTGTTACTCATAGTGAACATAAGACTTAAAACTATTAGAATACTCAATAAACGTTTCATATAAATAAATTACTATATGTAACATCATTCATTGGCATCACCTCCCTTTCGAGAGGCTAACACACCCTGTCTCGATTGCTCCCAATTCAATATTACCATATTTTACCTATTATTACAACTGTCTAACGACAATAACTTCTGTATTTATCCTCCAGTATAAAAAACATCAATCTATACGCAACCTCAATACCACAAGATGGTACAATATGAATTTGAAATTCCCATATACGTCATTTTTGAACATCATATAAAGCAGGATGAATCCCTATTAATCATCAAATGCTTAACTTTCCCTTAATAATGAAAATCCAGATCAAAGACGGCAGGGTTTTCATTTTCCTATGAGCTGGTACATCCTATTTAAGGCTTTCATAAATTTGAACATAAGTATTTTTATAAAAATGACAAAAATTTTGGCTATATTAAGCTTTTTATAATACATCGTGATATATAGCTAATATCCTTAGAACCCGAGTAACTGTCCGTTAATCTTACTTTTAATTCTGATACGTCGTCAAAATCATCACCAATTACTTTAATTTCTATATCAATATCCCTTTCATATATACCTAAATCAATTAGTGCTTTTTTATTTTTCAAATTAGTAAGTACAAATATTCTATTGCGTCTAGTACTTTGATTATCTAATACATCCATATATTGTTTTATCAATAGTTAAAAAATATAGGTGTTTTATCATATGATATTAATTACAGCATTGGAGAGAGGTATTTATTACATAATGAGCAAATACCTGTATCGATTATCAAGAAAATATTGGAACAAAATTGCGTTTCCAAACAATAATGGATTTGTATTATAGATATATAGATAAAAGAGAAGTGCTAACAAATAAACTAGTCGAAATGTCTCATAATGAACAATTAAGAAGATATTATTTATAAGCATTCTATACACTATTTGTGAAGGTAAAAATGATAAGCTAATCATCCTACTATCAATGCTTTCTTAAATAAACGACACCCTCGGATTAAAAAAGTTGTCGATGATATATAAGCCAACTATAAAATCATCGATATTAATACAATCATCATCAAGACATAAATTTGAACAGTAGCTATATAGAATATCAATTTTTCAACAAAGTAAATATTATTAATACACAACATTCTATTGAATGTATCACTATTACATAATTGTCTAGCCGTATTATTCTTGTTTAAGCTAATGCCCAATACATCTAAAAAATCTTTAGCTCTTGTTGAATATCTATATCCTCACTATCATCTGTAATCTAAAACCGTATACTCCGAACACCATCAACCATATCAAAGTCAGGATCCATTGATACATTGTATATAATAAGCATTTCCGATTAAATGTTCATTTACTCTTCCAGTTCTACCAACAAGATTATAAAAGTCAAAGGCAAAAAAGTGCTCACCAACAGAAACTTTTTTTCTAGCAGGTTTTGTTATTATTATATTTTGCGCTATAGTATTACCCCCTTCTAATATTGTTGCGATGAAATATCAAATGCATAGCCTCCCCTTTTTAGCAACAACCCACTACAAATGGTGCAGTGGGTTGTTTGCTTATGCACAATTCAGGGAAAGTAATGGGATACTCTCCCCTAATATTTTCATTGCCTCCTTCTCCATATGGAATACCATATAACATTCATATAGCCAGAATAATATCTTATTTACTTAACTACTCTCTTAATGAAATGAAAATAAAATCTTCTGGTATTCTGCATCATACATATTATCCCTAGTAATTAAAGTCGTAGAAGTATCAATTGTACCTTTTTCAATACTTTGCCCACGAATTAATTCAGCCACTTTCTCAACTCCTAGGTATCCCATGGCATAAGGATTTTGTACAATCAAAGCATCTACTTCTCCAGTTTCCAACATCCCCACGGATACCACATTAGAATCAAATGCTACTACTGTTGTTTCATCCGCAAGATTTAAGTCTCGAATCGCCCAACCAACACCCAAACTGGTCCATTCATTAAAGGTAGCTATCACATTAATTTCTGGATGTTCTTCTAAGAGCTGTTTCGTCCCTTTTCTAGCATCTTCCGTGGTAGATACTACGTTAATCGTAACAATATCTATCACTCTGCTATCCTTGCTTACAATTTCTCGAAAGCCATCTTCTCTTTGCTGACCATTGGCAGAATTAATATCATAGTTAACAATTCCGATATGGATTTTCTCTTCACTACTTGCAAGGGCAGCCTCACCTGCCATACAACCAGCTGCGTAATTATCGGTTCCAATCCGGCAGGTTACTTGATTACTGTTAACATCGCTATCAATGATAATTACCTTCAAACCTTTTTTAGCAGCATCTTCTATCGCTTTGGCATTTGCGTTATAATCCACTGCTGAGAATATAACGGCTTCTGCCCCATCCTCAATCGCTTGATAGATTAAATCATTCTGATATTCATAATCTTCTTCTAATTCGGGACCAGCATAGCTAATGGATAGATTATATTCCGTAGCTGCAGCACTCGCACCCGCAAATACAGACTGCCAAAAAGCGCTTTTTGTAGATTTCGTAATCATCGCTACGTAATGCTTCTTATTATCTTTATTACTACAGCTTACAAGGGTAATTAACATGACGCCCAAAAGAATCCATACAACTATTTTTTTAAATGTATTCATAATTTTCCCTCTCTATCTTAGGCATACGTATTTTGACACAAGTTCCTTCATCTAATTCGCTTTCTATCAAAATTCCATACTTTTCTCCAAAATAGATTTTAATTCTATCATTTACATTCTTAATACCTATTCCTGTTTTATCCCCAGGCTCTTTATACAAAATGCTATGGATTTGTTCAGGCGTCATTCCAACTCCATTATCTATTACTTCCATGACGATATCTTCTTCCTCAGCATAGATATGTATACCGATATGACCATCATCCACCATTCTATTAAGCCCATGATAAATTGCATTCTCTATAATAGGCTGAAGGGTAATTTTATTACAATAATACGGGAGACATTCCTCCTCTACAATAAATTCATAAACAAATTGATTTTTGTAGCGGAAGTTTTCAATCTTTAGATAACTCTTAGCATGTTCAACTTCTTTTTCTATGGTGATTAACTCATGCCCTTTACTGATACTAATACGAAACAGCTTAGCGAGTGCATTGACCATTTCCACAGCATCTTGGCTTCGTTCTTCTTCACATAACCAGCCAATGGCATCTAATGTATTATAAAGAAAATGTGGGTTAATTTGTGCCTGTAATGCCTTTAACTCTGTTTTTCTAAGCGTTATTTCTTCCTTACGTACCTTCGTCATTAATTCTTGAATCTGCACAACCATATGGTCAAATGATTGAGATAGCGCCTGAATTTCTGTTGTACCTCCCACCGATTGAAAGGAATACCCAGCTGCATCTTGCTCAAAATCTTCCATAGCTTTCATCAATTTTTGAATCGGTTTTGATATCACTTTTGACATCACATAACTGCTAATCATAGCTACAATCATAATTAAAAGTAACATAATAATCAGGGTCTTAACTACACTGATTACTTCACTGGCAATCAATTCATTGATATAGCTTACACCAACAATTCGCCAATCACTATTATTTAGTGACTTAATGGTATAGATCACATTAGAATCCTGATAAGAGCCATCCAAATGATCAGCAATACCCTCTGTATTCTCTTCCTTTAACCCAGAGAAGATAAGTTGTTGCTGCGGATGGTATATTATTTCACCCTTAGTACCTATAATAAAGCAATAACCATGTTGTCCAATCCCGACATCATCCACATAATTTGCGATCTTTGAGAAACTAATGTCAAATACTACTCTGCTCTTACTACCGTCTTCATTTTCAATTTCCTCTAAAATAGTTACCACCCAAGGGTAATAATTTTCCAAAAGACTTTCCACGTGTGGTTCAGATATGTAAATCTCCCCAGTCTCATAATTTTCCCTCTTAACATAGGATAGATTTTTTAAGTATTCTTTTTTTAATTGATACTCACCGGTATAGCTGCTTACCATGTTTTGATTTTCATCATATATATAGACTGCAACCAAGTCAGTACGCACTTTCATTAAAGTGTTAAGTGTATCTTCCCGCTCATCCTCACTTTGATCAAAACCATCTTTAATGATATCCATAATACCCTTCATATCATCCGCATAATTACCTACGGTATTGGATACTTGTACAACCGCTTGCTCACTACTGGTAATTGCATTTTGTTCCATACTGGATAGATAAATTTTAAAGAATAAAAGGAGTGCGCAAATTAATATGAAAGCAACAAAACTTACTACTAAACTAACGATAATAGCGGATAACGATATTTTCTTTTTTCTCACGTATCTCCCCCCAAAGCTAAACTATTTCCCCAGCCACTGCGTTTTGTTGACGAAGTACATTGGGTGATAAACCATAGAATTTTTTAAAACAATAACTAAAATAATGCTGGTCATTGTAACCACACTTTTCCGTTATCTCTCGAATTTTCATTGGGGTATATAATAGTAGCTCTTTCGCAGTTTCTATCCTCTTCTTGGTAAGTAAATCTACAAAACTTTGTCCGGTCTGCTTTTTCATTAACGCACTCAAATAATTTGGACTCACATTGATTTGATTGCTGACACTTACCAAGGACATCTCAGGATTCGCATATTCTTTTTCAATAATATATAAAACCTGGTCACATAAAATTTCACTGCTCTTTTTTCTTCCCGTACTTACCAGTTCACTTGCCTTTTGGCATAAGTCTATAAATCTCTCCTTTGTTTCCTGAAAGGTACCTTCAAAGAAATTCATCTGGTCCACTATCGTATCATCCCAAGCTTCTTTTCTATCATCACTATCCGTAACAGCGTATACGGTTTTACAGACTGCCGCAAATACCTGAATTAAAACTATCTTCATCTTAATCTGATAGTTTTTTGTGTTAAGGAAACTATAAAACATACGGTCTAAATAACTCGCTAACTCCCTCTTGCTTCCACCACGAAGCAAATTTTCGATTTCCAATATAATATCCGGAACCTTCGACAAATCAAAATCAGCACGTTCCTCATCCGAAATGTAATGAACGTTGCTTCTACCAGATAAACTGTAACTTAAAGCATTCATAGCCTCTCGATATGCCTCATGGCAGTATCCTAGCTTATCGACCAATCGACTAATTCCGATATCACAATACATACCAAGGATTCTCTCTATACTTTGCATAATTTCGCCTACAATAATATGGAGATATTTATCGAAAGTTGGTTTCGTACCGATTAACAAGCTAATTACCCTTCCCTCGGTATAAAAGCTATAATGTTTTATGTATTTTTTTAAAATGATATCAATGGAATGAACCAATTCCATATCGGTCCTATTCTCACCTTGGTGATCTCGTAATCTCACTGCCATCACAGTATAATTATATGATGTTGAACTATTTTGTATCAGTCCACATGCGACTGCCTGCTCCAATAACAATTCTTCTCTAGCCAAATTATCACGTTCCCCACACTCGTCGAGAAGTAACGGAACAACAAAACTCTGACTGTCATTTAGCACTTTACTAAGAATATGAAATTCCTCAAATAGATGATCCAGCTTATCCTTTATTTCTAATAATTTTTGTGTTAAATCCGTCATACTAATTGGTTTTAACAGATAGCTGATTACATTGTATTGTATCGCTTGTTGTGCGTATGAAAAATCATCATAACCACTTAAAAAAGCAATCTGTGTCGTAGGCCTTATTTCTCTTACTTGTCTTGCTAGTTCTATTCCTGATAAAAACGGCATACGAATATCCGTTAATAACAAATCAGGCTCTTCCTTTTCCACCATCTCTAAGGCTTCTATTCCATTACTCGCCTCACCTACTACCTGAAACCCGATGCTATTCCAGTCCATTTTACGAATGATAGCACTGCGTAATTCCTCTTCATCATCAGCTACTACTATAGTATACATAATATCCTCCTTAGTTATCGGTTAGTCTTAAAGTACTAAGTTAAGATTTATCTTGAAAGTAAGTATTTTGATTCTATTTCATGGTATTTCTTTCTATGTATCTGTCTGGTTCTTTATATATTAATCTGTATTCTCTAATATCGAAAGAGGTAGATTCTTTTTCTTATTCCCATACCTGTAATGATTTCAATCATACTTTTGTAATAATTTCGTGGTCGATTCACTCCTTGGCTTTCTATAAACGTCTCTGTTTAATCATATACTTTCCTACCACTTATGTCAACTTGCATTATTTTCTATGTATTTTTGATGCTTTGATTGTGCAATATTACATGTTTAAGGTTTAAGCTTATAACTATAAAAATAGCAGTAGTAGAATGATAATGATTAACTAATTTTCTTAAAATGAAATGCAGATTTTAAAGATGCTTTCTTACAATAAAAAATATGCTTAAAAAATTTTCCTTATTATCTTTAAAAAACGACAACCAGTATTCTGATTGTCGTTTATGAAAAGCAAATATAATTTTTTAGTCAAACTTCTTATTTAATCCATATATCATCTAGTTATACTTCTTATTTAATCCATACATCATCTAGTTATACTTCTTATTTAATCCATAAATCATTTAGCTATATTTCTTTTTTACACCATACCTCTTTCGTAATCTCTAAGTAAGTATCATATGGCTCTAAAAAATCTGGCCTTGGTTTACGAATAAAGCCTAACTTATCATACAGCTTCCAAGCTTTTTTATTCTCTGGATTTGGGTCAACATATGCTCTCTTAGCTAAATTTTGTTCAAAAACTTGAGTTATCGCAAACGATAGCGCATAACTTGCGATGCCTTTTCCCTGTGCTTTGGGAAATAATTTTATATCCAGAGTTGCAAGATCATGTACCGTATCAATATCATAAAAGGTTTCACCACAATATCCTAACTCCTCCGTATAGATACTATAGTGCTTACGGAGCTCATGTTGGTTTACTCTACTAAGCCAGCGTTCTAATTCCTCTAGCTTAATACCTAATCCATTAGGAAAACCGACATAATGCATTACTTCTCCGTTATTCCACAACTCCATAATATTTGATAAATCTTCTTTTTTTGTTTCTCTAATAATAATATCCAAAATAAATTCCTCCTAAATAATCAGGGAGGGCTATAGTATAGTAATCCCTCCTGTAGTTTTCTTTGTGATTACTATTGTTCTCATCATCTATATCACCCTTTCCTATTTATTTGGTAAGGAATTTAATTCCGAAACCTTACTATAATTTACCATAAAGCAAACATTATATCAAGAAATCCAGCTTAAAAAACGGAAAATGGAAAATATAATTAATCCATATCCGATTCAAGTATAGGGTATCATGCCTTCTTAGGCAAAATTTTATTGTTTGTACTATGGTATATAGAACCTAGCTTTATTTTTTCCAAATACATTCTGATGTTATCTCATCTAAAGAAGAAACACCACACATCTCCATGACATCAATCAATTCAGCCCCGATTTTTTGAATATAGGATCTTACACCTTCATAACCACCACCAAATACAGCAGTAACAAATGGTCTTGCAATAATAGCTGCATCTGCACCAAGAGCCAAAGACTTGAATAGATCAGCTCCGGAACGGATACCGCCATCAACGAATATCGTCATCTTTCCTTTAAACTCTTTTGCTATTTCTTCAAGCACCTCAGCAGTAGATGGACACTGGTCAAGTACTCGGCCACCGTGATTTGACACAAGAATGCCTGAAGCTCCAGCCTCGAACGCTTTTTCAGCACCTTTTACAGTCATAACACCTTTTACAATAAATGGACGGTTTATCTGTTGTATTATCTCTCGCAGCTCTTCAACTGATTTTCTACCCGCTGGAGGTTGCATATTTTTTAAGAATGGTAAACCGGCTGCATCCACATCCATGGCAACCGCGAATGCATTACAATCCTTAATTAGTTGAGATTTTTCCTTTATGGTATTCAAATTCCATGGCTTAACGGTAGGAACACCAACACCATCTACTAATTTGATACAATCTGTAGCAGCCTTCATAACCTCAGGATTAACACCATCCCCTGTAAATGCTGCAATTCCAGCATCTGCACAAGCTTTCACTAATACTTCATTATAAGTAAGATCATTGTAGGAATCCCCATAATGGAGGCTAATAGCACCTACAGGGCCCGCAAAGAATGGATAAGCAAATTCTTTTCCATAAATAGTTCTTTTCGTATCGATGTTGGATGCTGCTACGAGCGTATCCATGTTCAAACGAATTTCTTTCCATTTATCATAGTTTCTTATGGCTGTATCACCAATACCTTTTGCGCCTGGTCCAGGTATTTGGTTTCTGCATGCTCTTCCATTACATTCAGGACAAGCTTTACAATATGGGCCTATGTTCTTCTTTGCATTTTCTATGATTTCTGTGTATGACATTGTAGTATTCAACTCTTTACTCTCCTTTGTACGTAAATTAAGTAATAAATCTTATTTATATTTTATCACACATGGAATCAAAATGTAAGATTGATGCTTATGAGTTTATTAATACAACAAACTAAGTGCTATAAAAAACATTCCATAATAGTATGTAGCAAGATTAATGATGTGAACAACCTCATACTTCTTATTATAAAAATAAAGAAATAAAATATATGCGTCCGAAATAAGGAATAAAGTTGCCCCTATACTGTCAGCTACGCTGATCAAACGCTACTTACTCGTAGCTCATTAGCAACTACGTTGCTATTTTAGCAGGTGCTTGTACTTTCACTGAAACAAGGAAGTCCCCCGCTACTGCTTCTAAGCGAGGGACTTCCTTGATGGGTTAAATCTCGATTCTTAACATTGTGTACATATTACTTTTATGTTAACTATACGCCGTATTAAAATTTATCTTATAAATTCTATATCTGTCATCTTCCACCGTAAGAATTGCCATCGTGACATCATGATGAAATCTCTTACGGCCACAGCTGCCTGGATTTAGCCATAGAACTTCGTCTTTCCTCTCTAAGGAGTATTTGTGGGAATGACCGTAAACAACAATATTAGATTCTATTGGTAGTTGTTTTATATCTCTTTTGTTATGAATCAGATAAAAGGTAATGTTGTCTACTGCAATTGTTAAAGAAGATGGTAAAAATTCAGCCCACTCCTTATCATTATTACCTCGCACTACAAATAACGGTGCATAGTTTAATAACTGTTCATAAATTTCTTTCGTATGAATATCACCAGCATGAAGTATATAATCTACCTGTTTTAAATGTTCACATACTTCTGGACGTAATAATCCATGAGTATCTGATATAATAGCTATTGTCGTCATAATACCTCCATGCTGCTAAATTTGTTCTTTACTGTCTTCTTTTGTTGGTTCTAACATATAATCATAAAACAATTTTGTTCTTCTTTCATAATCTCTCAATTACAGCTAATATCTCAGTCATAAATAACAAGTAAAAATGCATCCAATAGATAGATTCAAGAAATCTTATAACCCTTCTATTGTTTGCATATTCATAAATACTATTCGAAATATGAAACACTCGGCTAAGAGCAAAAAAAAGGTTCTATATAAATTATTTGGAGGATATAGAACTCAAAAAAAGTAGTAGCCAATAGTTAGCTACTACTTTTTGAAAAGAACGAAGCAATTATTCGTTAAGAACATTCAATAAATTTTTTACTGCTTTTTTTGCTGTATTACTATAGAAATTGTCATATCGGAAGAACATATATCCATCTACTAATTTGGAGTTACGGCAAGTTATAATCATATCTGCTAATATGTTTGCGTTTTTCTTAAAATCTGGTTCATCATTGGAAGCTGATTTGTAAACAGGTATACCAACATAAACATTTACATCTGTATTTTTACGAAGTTCTAACCAACGATTTAGAATTCCGTCGAATGGATATTGGCTATGTTCAAAACTCCAATACAGCTGAGGGCAGATATAATCTACATAACCTGGTTTAGATAACCAAGTGTCAACGTCAACATAATAACGATCTTTCATACGTAAGGTATCAAGAAATCCTCCTGGGCTGATTCCAAATACAACATCCGATTTTTCTAACTTAATTGCGGAGTAAATACCTTTTATTAGCGTGTTAACATTCTGTCTTCTCCATTCATCAATTGGAAGAATATAATTGTCTAAACCTTGCTTTTTATAATTGTCAACATAACTTTTATATTCTGTTGCATCAAATACCTTTTCATAATTAGAACCTAAAGTTGGATAGAAATAATCATCAAAATGAATTCCATCTACATCATAATTTCTTACAATTTCAAGTACTCCGTTACGAATTAGTGTACGAACCTCAGGTACTGCTGGATTGTAGTACAGATTTCCATCAAAAGACAATACATTACGATCATTTGATGTCTTCTTATCAGTTAACCACTTTCTTGCTGGATTATTTGTTGCTAAAGTTTTTACATCTGTATTTTTTGACGTAATACGGTATGGATTTAACCATGCATGAAATTGAAGTCCTCTGTCATGGGCAGCTTCTACCATATACTCTAATGGGTCAAAACCAGGGTCTTTTCCTTGCGTACCACTAATGTATTTTGACCAAGGAAAATAATCAGAATCATACATGGCGTCTCCGAATGGACGAACATGTACAATAACAGCATTCATCCCCATATCTACAACATTATCAAACATTTCATCAATTTGAGCTTCAAATTCATCTTTGGTATATCCTGTACTTTTAAACTCAAGATAGGAAATCCAAACTGCCTTAAATTCCAAATCAACATAAATGTATTCCACAGTTACACCCCCATTAACATCCTCTGCACGGAAAGTATAAAAACCGGATTTTTTAACTTCAAATGTTCCGCTTTCCGATATTTTTTTCCCAGATTCTGTCCATCGAATACTATTTTCTAAAGTAACAAGGTTTGGTAAGTAAAGAATGGATTTTAATTTTGCTTTACTACTGACTTCATAAGATACTGTTGCTTTTTGATTCAGTACACGATAAGTTGCTTTAATCGAAGGTCCAGTATCTTCCTTAGTTGCTGCCATAGCTGGAAAAGCTTGGTTTATGGCAAACACAAACAATAACATCCAAGCTAAGATAAACTTCCATTTTCTCTTAAACATTGTATTCAACCTTTCTTTATTCTAGCATATAGCTAGTTTAATTTATGACAAGAAAAAGTTCGTAAAGCTTCTTTTTCTTGTCTTATTTTTCAGATATGCGATTATCATCTATTCGTAGGATAAGCTTCAAATAAGCTTGCTACAGTATCATAAATAGTTTTCGCTGCTTTCTTTTGAGAGGTAGAACTCGTTAATAATGCTAAGTCATCTGGATTCGTTAAAAATGCTAACTCAATTAGAACAGCAGGTACTGAGTTATCTCGAACAACAACAAAGCCTTTATCAATAATACCAAGATTCTTAGTACCTAATGCTTTGGATAGATTGTTAACTAAGGTATTCGCTAAGATCGTATTTGTTAATCCGCTTGATGTCTTCGATTTATTTACACTGCTATAATACACACTGGTACCACGAGCAGCGGAGGTAGTAGCTGAGTTACAGTGTAAACTGATAAAGAAATCTGCGTCCACCTGTTTTGCAAATGCAGCTCGGTCATCAAGTGCAATTAAGGTATCATCAACTCTTGTGTAATAAACCTTAATACCTGAGTTTGTAAAATATTCTTTTGCATACTCATTTAATATCTTATAGTTAATTACTTTTTCTTGTGTCGTACCTTTGAGTGCTCCTGGATCTTTGCCGCCATGCCCTGCATCAAGAATGATAATTTTATCATAGATTGCGCTTGGTCGATCAATCGTAACTTGTAGCTTTCCATCTACTATAGTATATTTAAAGCCTTGTATCACTTTTGTAGTAATAAGTAATTCAGTACCTTTACTGGATGAATAAGAAACTTTTATGTTTGAAACATTGTCATACGTATTTACAATAGGGTTTTGCTCAAAGAAAGTACGATGATCCCCTTTTATAAATATAGAAATTTGCTTTTTATTATAGTTATCCTCAGAAGAAATATCCGATAAGCGAATACCGCTTGGTAATGCAATCTTAAGAGATGAATTATCGATTACTGGGATTTCCTCTTCTTTCTCAAAGGTTAAAGTATAAGTAGAACCATCTTGATTGAGTTCGTAAGTTACATCTGGTGATGGTTTTTGTATAATCAGAAACGAGTTGTTTGCTGACATTGAATTTAACGATACAAATAACATAGATGAATTTTCTTCTTTATTAGAGAAATTATTATCACCTAATGTATTTATCGTATTCGGTATGGATACATAGATACTATCTTCATCTTGTGTAACGATTGGTTTGATATCTTTAAGTCCGGTGATTGATAAATACTCAGAACCGCTATCATCCCTACCTGCACTTATTTGTGTTAGATAATTTGAATAGAGGGATAAGGATAAGCCCTTACCATCATTTTCTGATGTCAAAGTATAACTTATCGAAGCATCCGATAATGTGAAGATAACATCTGTTTGGTTTTTCACTGCATCATAGATTACTCTTGCTTCCTTCGCTAATTCATTCCCGAAGGTAGATAAACTGTCTGTAGCAACCATATTTTTAAAAGATAAAATTAATTCTTCCTTATCTTTTATAGCAGTCACACTTGAAAATGTCTCATTAAAACTAAACTGGTAATTTTCTTTATTCTTTGCTAATTGGTCCGTATCAAGTTTTAAAAATTGAGAAATAGTTACACTACCTGTATCAATAGAGTTCTTAGAATTCATCGCATTTTTTGCTTCTTCTAATACATCTTTGTAACTATCTTTTGCAGTCCAATTAAAATATTCCGACTCGCTATAGTTACCATCCCCTGGAGTACTTGGTGAAACTGGAGGTATCGTTATGTTTGGCTCTTTACCAACCTTTTTCGTCGTTGTGATTTCAGATGTTTTTGTAGCGGAATTCCAGTTATAATCGTAACCTAGAGCTTTTGATACAAACTGTGCTGGTACTAATACTGCTACTTCGCCATTATCTTCATTAAATACAAGTTTTGGTGCTACACCACAATCAACTACTTCGTCGTTTAAGTAAGCGATCTTACTACCTAATTCCATTAATAAATTAATATTACCTTTTGTAAAGGAAATAGTTCCTTTGCTTTCGGAATACTTGTAAGTTACCCCCATACCCTTTGCAAAGACTTTATATGCTTGAGCCATAGCGGTGTTTGCAATTAAGATGCTAGGAAGATTGGAAACATTTACGTTTTTACCATCAAATTTCACAGATCCTTGAATCCCAGTATAGCTAACTAACTGATTGTCATAGGTCAAGTTTAGAGGCTTTGTAATTGTAACCGTAGAACTTGTACTATTCCAGTCATAAGAATAACCAAAGGTTTCCGCAACAAATCTTGTTGGAACTAATATGGCTGTTTCATTTGCCTTGGAATACTTAATGGAGATTGGTGCTGCATTCATAGTTACAGATTTTCCATTCACTTGTGCAGTTTTACTACCTAAAGTTAATACAAGAGTAGTCTTGTCATCTCTAAGAGTAACTGTTTTTTTCTCCTTATTATAAAGAGTCTTAATCCCTAGAGCATCACGGAAGATCTTTACATATGGCCCTAAGGCAACTCCATTGCTTGATAGGATTCCAGGGTTATTCCCTAGTGGAATTGATTTCTCGTTATATACGTAAGAGATAGTCTCGTCAGTTACTGTCATAGAGGAGTTTGTTGTGTAATTGTAGATTTTAAGCCCGCTTGCTGCTTGTGCCTGATCCACAGGGGCAGAACTTATTAATAAGCTCACAATTAACAATACGCACATTTTCTTATAGTTTTTGATTTTTTTTCTCATAATTCACCTACTGTATTTCATTTTCGAGCCAAAATACTTTCTTCTTTGGTCTACAATAATAGAATACATAGTAAATTTGTTATAATTGTGTCATAATTTTTCAAAACTTTTGTCATATCATAAGGATTTTAGTTCTCTGTGCCTATATTTAAGAAAAAATCTACCATCCAAATTTCGTTTGTGATATAATAGAACGCATGATTATTTTGATATAGAAGGGACGGAAATAAGTTGAAACTACAGCAACTATATAGTTATACAAGAAAAGCGATTGATGATTATCAGATGATTGAGGATGGGGATAAAATTGCAATTGGTATCTCTGGAGGAAAAGACAGTCTTACCTTATTATACGCACTTGCTGGCCTTAGAAGATTTTACCCAAAGAAATTTACCTTAGAAGCAATTACAGTAAGCTTAGGTTTTGATAATTTTGATACGAGTAAAATAGCAGCTTTATGTAAAGAACTAGATGTGAATTATACCGTTGTAAATACTGATATTGCTCCAATTATCTTTGAAACAAGAAAAGAGTCCAATCCATGTTCTCTTTGTGCAAAGATGAGAAAAGGTGCTTTTAATGATAAGGCAAAGGAACTTGGTTGTAATAAATCCGCTTATGCTCATCACAAGGATGACGTAATTGAAACAACGTTAATGTCACTATTATTTGAAGGACGTTATTATACATTCTCACCTATTACTTATCTTGATCGAATGGATATTACTTTAATTCGACCACTAATTTATGTGGATGAAGTAGATGTGATTGGATTTAAAAATGCTTATAATCTCTCAGTCTTAAAGAATCCTTGTCCAATTGATGGCTATACAAAGAGGGAATATGCTAAAAATCTTGTAAAGCAGTTAAATCAAGAACACCCAGGTGCTAGGGTAAGATTATTTCATGCTGTAACGGATGGTTTGTTATCGGATTGGAAGAAAGAAACTGAACAATAAAGAGGACTTTCCCAAAAACAGGGGTAATTGATAACTTATAGTCTTTACAGATCTATAAGTACCAATTACCCCTGCTTATTTTCTCGTTCTGTGTTACAAGATTTTTCGTAATGAGTTACGAGATTTACTAGCAAACCATATCAAACCAGTTTCCAAGATCACCTGACTTATTAATAATTCCACCTTTGTTGTAAGTTTTAAGAGAATTTACAGCATTCATAGCAGATTTACTAATGTCAAAAGCTTTTCCTTGAATACGGCCTGCGAAGGAGCTGCTACCAGTAAAATAAGACTTTAAGCTGCTTATGTCAGCTGCCTTTAACTTACTTTCATCTACTGTTAGTTTATTATCGGCTCCTATCGTAATACCCATTTTACCTAATGCCACTTTGTTTGACTTAGTAATACCAGTCATATAAGCAGTCGTCTTAAGTACAGAAAGGTCGTTTTGTTTGCTAGCAGAGTCCAAAACAGAATTATAGGACGAAGCAAAATCATTTATTGCTTTTACAATACGATCGTAATCGTATTCCTTTACCTTAACCATTTCCCCTGTTTTCTCGTCCTTAACTTCTTTTTCAACCTGCTCCCAAATAGAGTTTTTACCGGTGGCAAGAAGTTTATCCGCAGATTCTTTTAAGGTATCTGCATCCTTTTTTGCAGCTAGTATCTTGGATTTATCAGAAGTTGCTCCTGCAGAACTGGAAGATCCAGACTCTTCAGCGTCCATCTTTTTATAGTACGCGGTAAGTAACTTCTTATAACTTCCATTCTTGATACTCATATACTGACCAAGTATATTGTTGCTTCCATCCGAAGAACCTGAACCTTGTGAAGTCGAAGAAAACAAAGATGATGAATAGTTATAATAATTTGTGGAAATCGTCATATACATTCCCTCCTTTCTTATGAGTTATATCGGATAGTTTTAATGAAATATTAGTTTTTGCCCTGTAGTCAAACTGAAACAATAACGTAATATACAGAAAGCCTTTATATTATTGCATAACTTATGCTAACTTCATCAATGCATCCGTTAAGGATTTCAATTGTTCGTTTGCATCCTCATTACTGGTACCCTTTACGCCAATATAGAATTTGATTTTTGGTTCTGTACCAGAAGGACGTACACAAACCCATGCATCATTATCTAATTCGAAATATAATACATTTGACTTAGGTAAACCAGTCTTTGAAACTTCATTAGTTTCAAGGTTGATCACTTTATCCATTTCATAATCGCGGAAGGAAACTACTTTGTAATCTCCAAGTTGTTTAGGTGGATTTTGACGGAAGCTTTCCATCATTTCCTTAATCTTTTCTGCACCTTCCACGCCTTTTAAGGTCATTGTCTCGAGACCTTCACGGAAATAGCCATATTTCTCATAGATATTAAGCATCTGATCCCAAAGAGTAAGCCCCTTTGTACTATAATAAGCTGCTGCTTCACAAAGTGCCATAACAGCAACAATTGCATCCTTGTCTCTTGCATGAGTTCCGATGAGACAGCCATAGCTTTCTTCAAATCCAAACTCATAAGTTCCTTTTCCGGTTTCTTCAAACAATTTAATCTGCTCTCCGATATACTTAAATCCGGTAAGTACTTCGATTAACTGAATATTGTACTCCTGTGCTATTTTATCAGCCATATTGGTGGAAACAATAGTTTTTATAAGAGCACCGTCTTTCGCTATTGTGCCATTTTCTTTTCTTTGACTTAATAAATACTCACAGATTAACATTCCAGACATATTACCAGTAAAGGAAATATAATCTCCTGTTTTGGAATCCTTTGCGTAAACACCAAGACGATCCGCATCTGGATCCGTTGCTAATACTAAATCCGCATCCACTTTTTTCGCTAAATCTAGAGCAAGTCTAAATGCCTTAGGGTCTTCTGGATTCGGATATCCAACGGTACTGAAGTTACCGTCTGGAAGTTCTTGTTCTGGTACAACATAAACATTCTCAAATCCTAGTTCACTAAGAACACGGCGTGCTGGTATATTTCCGGTACCATGAAGTGGAGTGTAGACAATTTTTATGTCCCCTCCGACTTTCTTAATTACATCAGGATGAATTACCTGTTTCTTTAATTCTGTAATATATAAATCATCGATTTCTTTTCCAATTGTGTGATAAAGACCTGCTGCAATCGCATCCTCTTTATTCATTGTTTTTACTGTATTAAA
This sequence comes from Lachnoclostridium phytofermentans ISDg, assembly GCF_000018685.1. Taxonomy (NCBI): domain Bacteria; kingdom Bacillati; phylum Bacillota; class Clostridia; order Lachnospirales; family Lachnospiraceae; genus Lachnoclostridium; species Lachnoclostridium phytofermentans. Next base: position 2,786,985 of record NC_010001.1, read on the forward strand.
ATCTGTTACATTATTTACTTCATTGATGATTTGCTCATCTTTTGGATAAGTAATCTGAGCGCCATCTTCCCAGTAAACCTTGTAACCATTGTATTCTGGCGGATTATGACTTGCTGTAATAACAATACCAGAGATACAGTTTAGCGTACGAAGCGCAAAGGATAGCTCAGGTGTCGGACGTAGGGATTCAAAACGATATGCTTTGATTCCATTCGCACATAAGCAAAGTGCAACTTCTTCACTAAATTCTATGGACATATTTCTGGAATCGTATGCAATTGCTACACCACGATCTTCTCCATGCTCTTTCTTAATAAAATTAGCAAGTCCCTGTGTTGCTTTACGAACAGTATATAAATTCATACGATTTGTACCGGCTCCAATAATACCACGTAAGCCTCCGGTACCAAATTCTAAGCTCTTATAGAAACGATCTTTAATTTCAATATCGTTACCCTCTAAACTCTTTAATTCAGTTTTTGTTTTCTCATCAAAGTACGCATCTTCACACCAAAAACGGTAGGTATCCAAATAATTCATAGTTAGCCTCCATGCTGCGACTATCTTTTAGGAGCAGCTAATGGCTCAAGTTTGGCGCAGCGCAAACTTGTCGAGTGAAAGATTGAAAATCTATCACTCTCCCTCCATACCTGCGCATGTTTTTTGCGCATAGCAAGTTTGTGGCGCAGACACAAACCTGCTGGTTAAATGCATTGCATTCAACCTGCAAAGTGTGAAATGGATTTTTTCACACTTGAAATCATGCCTTCTCAGTAGGCTGTATGAAGCTTTAGATTTTCTTAGGTAGCGTCTTTTGACGCCATAGAAATTTTCTTCACACTTCTAACTTACGAAGCAGGTGCGTAATGAAAGCATAAGATTTCTTGTGCTTTAAGAGACTAATCTTTCGCATTACCTATAGCACCTTTTTTACCATACTATACTAACACAGATTACTTCCTCAATTCAAGGTTGTTCTTAATTAAATTACAACGTTTTTCCACATACTTCAGCACAAAGCCACGTCTACTGTTCCTGCACATGTAATTAGCGCATATGAAAATAAAATCTTAAATTTCTCTTCTTAAGATTTCAAAGCACATTCTACCATTGTGGTAAGGACACTTCCATGGTTCCACGATTGGCTTTTTATTAAATGGCTTACCCTCTTTATCCACTTCCCAAAACCACTCAGAACCTGTTCTTTTGTCATGGACGTTCTCTAAGATAAACTGGAAGATATCCGTCGCTGCCTCATAATATCTAGTTTCGTTTCGATCATTCTCATAACCATTTAAAAATCCAACCACTGCTTCTGCTTGTACCCACCATATTCTTGATGTATTTACCTTACCTTTTTCGCTTTCATTTAATAAGGAATGATCTTGATAAGCTGTCTGATAGATCTGATTCGTTAAGTCCTTCGTAATTGGTTTTAATAAATAATCATATTTCGGTTCCTTTAAGACATCAAGACCACGATCGATAAGCCATGCAGCTTCAATGTCATGTCCATACGAATGTAAATCGAGTATACTGTTCATATACACATCAAAAAATACTTCCTGTCGGTGCAAGTTGGGATTATAAACTTTAATTTGGATGATATCTAGCATCCTCATTAATCGTTCTTTGATTTCCATATCCCCAGTAACACGATAATATTCGGTATAAGCTTCGAAAACATGCAGTAATGTATTCATTGTTTTATGAGCAATCACACCATTTTCAGAAAGCAACTCATTGTCAATTGGTAAAAAGTCTCGATCAAAGGCTTCTAAATATCCAAACGAATCCGTACATTTCTTTTCCATTATTCCTATAATTGATTTAGCCAGATTGATTGCTTCCTCATCCTTGGTTGCAAAATAGTAAGAAGATAGCGCATAGACTGCAAAGGCTTGGTTATAGGTATGTTTCGTTGTATCATAGGTACTTCCATCATAGTTTAAGGACCAATAGATACCACCATAAGTTTGATCGTAGCAATGATTCTTTAAAAACTCATAAGCATGCTTTGCGTAGGATAATAAACCCTCTTCTCCAAGCGTAAGATAAGCATTCGAATAAAACCACAAAATTCGACTATTTAAGATACATCCTTTTACTGCTTTTTTATCTAATTGTAAGTCGTAATCGAGATACCCGTAAAATCCACCATTCTCTTCGTCTTTTAATTTATTCCAAAAAGGAATAACTACTTCTGACAGATGAGCTTTCGCAAGCTCTTTCATTTGTTTGTAATTACCCATGTATTCCACCTCGAAAAATTATTTCTTATGATAAAAGCATAATAACATTATTTATAGACAGCTCTTGTCATTACACTAAATATCCAATGATAGAAAAATTATGCGATAACATATAAAGTGATAAATTATTATTAGGCGAAAATATACCATCTTTTAATCGTAACATTAGGGATGCAAAAATAGCTTGCACCCCTAATTATGGCTGGAAAGTCTTATTAATATAGACTTTCCATGAAAGACTCCCCCTAGCGCCTTTCTAAGAAGTTATCACAGAAGCTAGGTAAAATTCACTTTTCTGTCTCTTATCAGTTTCTATGATGGTAATTATTAAGGTATGTTTCTTTTTCTCATTTGAAACTAGTATATTTTGTAAATATATACAATCTCCCCAATTTTCTTTAAAGTTTGCATCTAATAGGATTGCATTTTCATCCTGCCCATCTAAAACAGCTTTCGCAATCGGAGTAGGTTTATGAATCGTTTTTCGGTATTGAACCGCTAAAGTCTTACATTCAAACTCTAATTCAATGGAGTCTCCTAACTTTGTGGCAATGTATCCACCTTTAAAGATATCTGTAATCCCATCTTGTTCTTCTCCATCTTTAAGAAAACCCTTTAATAATGGTGTTAACTCTGAATTCTTATAACGAACAACCCCCTCAAAGCGGTTTGGCGTAATTGGATCTGGTAAATTTGTCTCTATGATCCTATCCTTACTAGTATTAGTATGATCAATCGTTTCAAGGGCTTTTGTAATAACATAGGCAACTAGTTCATGACCAGAATCGTTTGGATGCAAGTTATCCGGAGTAATCTCTTCTATAACTAGTGTTCCTCTTTGTAGCTCTTCAAAGATACTATCCTTCATACATACCATTGGAACCTGATAATGATATCCGACTTTACTATGTACCCGTTCCGCATTATTCCCTGTATCGTATTGAACGTTATGAACCAAGAAAAGTGCAGGTGAGTTTTTCGCAGATAGAATAGTCCGTATTAAACCCTCATAAGTTTCCATGAACAAATCGTTATCCTCATCATTCACGCTAAATTCTACAAATATTACGTCTGGAGCTTTTGATAATAAATCGGACTTTACTCTTGCTACTCCAAACTGAGAAGTCGTAGCACCAATTCCCGCATTTACGTAGATTAGATTCTCATTTTGAAAATAAGTTTTCCACCAATCAAAAACTCGGTAAGCATAACATGTAAAAGGAGCACTGGATAGGGAACCTTGTGTAATTGACCCACCAATAAAACCAATTGTTAGTGGTTCCTTTTTTCTTGCTCTTTCCATAACATTATGAAATCTGTCTAGATTTCCTAACGATATAACTCCCCGTTTCGCCATACTTATTTTATCCATAGATGCCCTCATAGAATACCGATAGTATTGTCATCACCATTTGCAACATGGTTTTCTATAATATATGTAACGATTTCATCAACTGTAGTAAAAGCTAATCCTACATAACTGTCTGCTGCTCCATAGTAGATTGCAATCTTGCCACTGGCAGCATCCGTTAATGCTGCACATGGGAAGACTACATTAGCAACAAATCCTTTTTCTTCATAATCCATCTCTGGCGTTAAAATAAAGTTGCCGGAACGGTATTTTACGATGGATGGGTTATCAATATCTAAGATTGCAGCGCCCATGCTATATACATAGCCATTGCAAGTACCGATAACGCCATGATAGAACAACAACCATCCTTCACTAGTTTCAATTGGAGCAGCTCCTCCACCTATCTTTAAGGATTGCCACCATTGATTGTAACCTCTAGTCATAACATGTCTGTGCTTACCCCAATATACTAAATCAGGACTTTCACTTACAAAGACATCACCGAATGGCGTATGTCCGCTATCGCTAGGTCTTGATAACAATACAAAGTTGCCATTAATCTTTCTAGGGAACATGACTCCATTTCTGTTAAATGGTATAAATGGATTCTCTAATCGAATAAATGTTTTAAAGTCATTTGTTTTTGCTAAGCCTAATGCCGCACCATAAAAATCGGTACACCAAATAATGTAATAAGTATCTTCTACTTTAATCAATCTTGGATCATAAGCATAACGAGGCATATAAGATTCGCCTTTTTCATTAACAAAAGCAATCTTTTCTTTTTCGTAGGTCCAATGAATCGCATCTTTACTGTATCCTAAATAAAGTTGCGGAACTCCATTGATTTGTTCACCACGGAATACACCAATAAATTCACCCTGGTAAGGAATCACTGCACTGTTAAAAATACGCGCTACTCCAGGAAGTGGATTCCTTCGGATGATTGGATTTTCAGAATATCTCCAAACAGGGCCTGGACAATCGGTAGGCTTCTCCTGCCAAGGGATATTTGGAAGATTCTCGGTATACATTGTAACTTGACTCATAGTATCATTCTCCTTTGGTCGTATCTTGCTATTTTAAAATGAGCTGTCACAAAACTTAGTTAAAACACATTTCGCAACAGCTCATTATTTACTATTGCAGTTTATTTAAAATATTGATCCAGTGCTTCTTGCACTATGTTCTTTGTCTCTTCTGCATATTGAGCAGCCGTCTTCTCTCCATTCATAATCGGTACCATGGAGAAGTTATCGCCAAGACCTAGATTGCCCCACATATCAAATTGCTCTCTCTTACCCATCATCTCTAAGTAATTATAGTTTCTTTCTGTCATCATCATGTTCTGGAACCATTCTACATCGTCACGAAGTTCTGTATCACCCTGATACCAGTTGGTCCAATCATAAAATACATTGTAAACTAACTCAGGATCTTCAACACCATTTGGTATAAAGTAGTAGTTACCAGCAGTCTTCATCATCTTATTGTCTTCATAGCTTCCACTAGGACCAGTTGGCCATGGAACACACGCGATTTCAAAACCAACATCAGGTGAGATACCAAACTCTTTGAAAATCCAAGCTGCACCGGTGAAGAAACAACTCTTTTGCTGTGCATAAAGTTGGTTATTGACATTCCAATCATCTTGATTCCAAGGTGCTGCGGTATGATCTTCATTGTACATCTTATAGATAAAATCCATTGCTTCAATAGTTGCTGGGGAACTTAATGTTTCTTTAGCACCACTTGCAATTGATGTACCATTTGACATACATAAGTTCTCTAAAAGGACAGTCCACCATCCAGAATAACCGTAAATGTCGGTAGAACCATCGCCATTTGTATCCTTTGTTGTAGCAATTAAGTACTCTCTAAATTTGTCCCAAGTCCACTCTCCTCTGTCATAAAGATCCTGTGGATTCACTAGACCAGCCTGTTTAATCATATCGAGGTTAAAGGACAATGGATTACCACCAAGCTGACTTGTCTTGGCAACAGGTCTAAATAAGTAATTATTATCAATTCCTTTAAAAGAAAGATAACTCATAACAGTTTGATCCTTGAAGACATCACTATCTGACGCTGCAAACTTAGAAATATCCATAGCATATCCGCTTAACGCTGCTGGTGCACCAAACTGAAGATCTGTTTCGTAAATATCTACGTCTGGTTTACCGGACATAATAGAAGTATTAATACTTTCGATAATACCATTCCAAGTAAGGTTAACAAAACGGAACTCTACGTTGTATTTTTTTTCGATGGCTCTCATGTTATCTAATTGCATCTGAGCTAATTCAACATCTGTAACTTCCGGGTTATCTTCAATTGTATTATGATCCGATGTATAGTAATGTTCATACCAAGTTCCTACTTTTATAATTCTCTTCCCATCAGCGGTATATTCCGCACGGCCTGATCCAGATGGTTTCACAGTTGGTGTATTATCTGGAAGCTTAGTTGCTTCAGCTGTAGGTGTTGAAGTCTTATCGGAATCACTTGGTTTATCTGTATTTTTATTGCATCCAGCAATAGAGAACATCATGGCAACGGTTAAGCCAAGAGCTAAGATTTTATTCATTCTTTTCTTCATATTGAACCCTCCATCAATGTTTATATGGTTTTCGGTAGATAACTACTTATTCCACAGGATAACCAATGGTTACACCGTAAACTTCCCAAGCCTGTTCTCCTTCTGCTTGTAATTCTGCGAGGGAACCAGCAAAATCTTCTGTTCCAAGTGCTGTTACAATCTGATCATAAGTAATCTGGCACTTATTTCCTTCAGGATTCTTGGCAGCAGCACCTTGTGCGATTCTAGTCCAACCATAGGAAGCTCCATTACCAGGATTTGCTATTAGCCAAACATTGCCCGCGGATTTGTAACTAATTGTTACGATGCAACCTGGTTTTAACAGAGAAGCATCAAAGGTTCCTCCGTTAGTGGTTGTAGTAACACCAGCTTGCGACCATCCATCCGCTTTTACTGCAAAACCATCAATTGCAACTTCATCTTTAACCTTTACCATAGTATGAGCGAATTCACCAATCGTTACACTATATACTTCCCATGCTTGATCCCCTTCACATTGAAGTTTACCTAAAGTACTAGCAAAATCTTCGGTTCCTAGCGCTTCTACAATCTGTTCGTAAGTAATTTGGCATTTATTATTCTCATCATTTTTTGCTGCTGCTCCTTGTGCGATTCTGGTCCAGGCATAAGGTGCACCAGTACCTGGTACTGCTACTAACCAAACATCACCATCGGATTTATAATTAATAGTAACAACAGAACCTGGCTTTAATAAAGAAGCATCAAAATTTCCTCCATCTAAAGTTGTAATAACACCATCCTGAGACCATCCATCCGCTTTTACTGCAAAGCCTTCAATCGAGGCATCATTCATCGTTGCAGGAAGTTGTTTTGCTTCATAACCAATCGTAACTGATTTAATTGACCATGCAGCATCTCCTTCACCCTGTAATACTGCAAGAGTACTTGCAAAATCTTCGGTTCCTAGGGCTTCCACGATTTGATCATATGTAATCTGACATGTTGAATTACTATCATTCTTAACTGCTGTCTGCTGCTGAATTCTAGTCCAACCATAAGGTGCACCTTCTCCCGGAACTGCTACTAACCAAACGCTACCTTCCGAGGTATAGTTAATGGTAAGAATACAACCTGGCTTAATTAAGGATGCATCAAAAGTTCCTTTATTTGATGTAGTATTAACACCGTTTTGATTCCAAGCATCACCACTTACATTAAAACCTTCAATTTCAACAGTATCTTTTACTTTTGTTAAGTTCGACCAATCTGACTCACCGAATCCGTCTGGCTTATCAAAGGAAACTGTAGTATCTACTGCCATTGCATTACCACTAGCATCACGGATTACGATATTATCTATATATAGATCTGCAGCACCAAAGCCCTGATCTTTTCCATTATCGGTTTCTTTTGTAAGGATGAAGAAGTTTTTAGCACCAGCTACAAAATACTGTGCCTCATTATCTAAAGTGCCAACTGCCTTATTTGGATTCTTTGTCTCAAGATAAACGGACCAAGGATCTTTGGATTCTTTTCTATCTGTTCCGCTATATGCATAGATAAACCCTGATACAGCACGGAATTTTCCATCCTTATAAGCAACGGTTACATCCATTTCTATCGAACGTACGTCTGCTACTCTACTCCTAAGTAAACTTGAAGTATCAATTGCTATGTAAGGAACTTTATCCTCTTGTATCTCCACCTTAAGTTGTTTGGAACCATTGAAATCGACAACGGATAATATCGACTTATCTGCATTACCAGGAGATGTATTTAATTCAATAAATCCATAATTCCCATCTTCAAAATCAATACCCACAAAAGATTCTTTCACTGGTGCAGTAGTTGGTGCTACTGTAGCAGTAGGTGCTACGGTTACTTGATCACCATCTGTAGACTTATCTCCTTTTTTGCAAGCAGAGATGGAGAAAATCATAACGAATACCAGAAAAATAGCTAAAAATCTTTTCTTCTTAAACATACTACTCCTCCTTATACTATAGATCATTTTCTCACGGTAAATCTTGTTACTGTAAGAATCCATAAACTGATATAAGCCATCCCTCTGCGGATTATACCAAAACACAATCAACCCCTCTCTTCTTTTTATACAAACGGTTAACCAACAATACCGCTTCGTTCCACGCCTTCAATAAATCGCTTTTGTAACAATACATAAACGATAACAACCGGTAAGATAACTAATACAATTCCTGCATATAGATATAGCCTTGCTATCGCTGGTGTCATTATTCTATCTACATTCGCTATGGTTTGCTGCAATGTTGTTATTTTTCTACTAATCACTATGTTAGGACTAATGTTAAATAAGTTACCAAAAAAAGTGTCATTATACTGCCATACCAAAGAAAATATAGCTACCGTTAATACGGATGGGATTGCATTCACTAGCATTATGCGAAAATAGGTATACCACATACCCGCTCCATCCACAAAAGCTGCTTCTTCAATTTCCTTCGGCAATCCTCGGAAAAATTGATTAAAAATATAAATGTATAACCCAGATCTTAAACCACATCCAAATAACGTCATAATAAACATTGGCTTCACGGTTCCCAGGTAATTTGGTACCTTCCCTGTTAACATAGAAAACAAGCCAAGTGGATTAAATTTCTGAAAGGTTACATAAATCGGTAAGATAACCGTATGTGTCGGTATGACTATCATTACGATAACCAACCCGAATAATAACTTTTTGAAAGGAAAATTAAATCTTGCAAAACCATATCCAACCATAGAGCATATCACTACTTGAATTACCATAAGACTAAGCACATAAGCTAAAGAATTTCCTAGGGTCTTTAGATAATCTAGTCGTAACCATGCGAGGCGATAACGTTCCATTGTTGGATTTTGAGGTATGATATAGACTAATTTATTTGCAAAGTCTGAGTCCGAAAAAAACGAACTACTCACGATACCTATGAGTGGACCTAAGATGACATAGCAAATGCCTATCAAAATAATCAGTCGGAATAACCAGAAAAGAGCTTCTTTGGACTTCGTTATGTATTTTTTTCTATTATTCGCAAACTGTTTATCGTTTTTCAATTTTTCAATTTCTATCTTACAATTTTGTATGAGATCCATTGTGCCCTCCTCTCTAGTTATAATAAAAAGTCTTCTTTGATATAGTTCCACAAACAATAATAAGGAATAAACAAACAACAATCATACTAATTAAACTCATTAAAGATCCTAGCCCATAATTTTTGGTCATAAAGATTGTATTATAGGATAGTTGCACTACATCACTGTTTGCAAAGTTATCAACTACCGTATAAACAATATTCGTTAGTATCAAAGGCATTATCATCGGTAAGGTTACCTTCCAAAATGTTTCATAACCAGTGGCACCCTCTATCTTAGCTACTTCATACAAGGAACTTGGAACCGCTTGCAATGCTGCAATAAAGATAATAATTTGAACTCCGGAGGCGGTGATAATACTACTAAGTCGGGATACTGCTCCAATAATATATAAAAAAACAGCATCGGGTATTGCTATATCACTAAAGAGACGTAGATAGTATTCGATATTTACTCCGGTTGAGGTAGCGCTTACGATTTCGTCCGGTGCAGAAGCTATTCCACCACCCATTAATTGCGTCGATAACGCAATGGCTTGTTGAATCGCTTCTGAATTTAGAATAACTGGTAGAAAAAATACTGCTCTGACAAACGTTCTTCCCTTGAACTTTTTATTTAGTAATAGTGCAACAAAAATACTAAAAAAGATAATTAACGGTATATCCACGACCATATCAAGCATGGAAGAAGTAAGTACTTGTTTAAAGGTTGGATGTGAAGTAAATAATTCTTTGAAATTAGCTAATCCAGTGTAGGTTAAGGTATATCCAACACCACCATCTTCAATGGTAGCAACCGACATGCCAAAACGTATGGTCATAATCAAACTTCTTAAGTAAAAAAGGATAAATCCAATTAACCATGGAGAGATGAAGAGTAAGCCAACAATAGCTCTTTTACGGCTGAGTGTTAATTTCTTTTTTTTCTTCATTCGTTCCTCCCTCCATTTCATAACCCTTTGCAGGGATTATTATGCCATCCGTCTTATATGCGAAATTCGTTGTATTTACATAGATGATAATACCGTTGTTGTATGTTATTTTTCTTACACCAGTATCTAAAATCTCATGTTTTTTTATGGTTGCACCAGTTACATTCTTTAGGACACTGTTAACTTCAGAATATAAAGAGATGGCATCCTGCTTCCAGTTTTCAAAAGTCGTGCTATATTTACTATTCAGACCGGTATATTTTAGTTCTGAAGAGCTTTGATAGGTAAATGTAAAATGAGGTGCTGCTCCATATTCAATTAATTTTAAAATTACATCACTCTTATCACTGGTATCCATCAGATTGATTGCACTGCCACAGTAATCGATACAACCATGGAAAATCATCTGGTATAGTGGTATTTCTTCATCCATGAGAAAGAAATCATTATGCACAAGCGGCGCATTTAAAATATTCGATGCATAAGGAAGGGAATAAGAATTTCCTCCGCTAACCATCATCTGTTTTCCTGTCCTCTTTAATGTTTCAAACTGCGCTTCCACAACTTGTTTCGCTTCCTCACGATTGATAAAATTCGTTCTTTTCTTATCCGAAGTAAGAACGTCTCCTAAATCACGTAATGAGATTCCAGTAATATCAATGTCTTTGATTCCTTTTGAAAAACCAGTTACATAGCGAGGTAAAAACTTTGGTGAAACTAGGTTGTAGATAGTCTCTGGATATCCAAGAGAGGATAACTGAATCAGCGTAGTTGGGTTTACCTGGCCGAAGATTCCTTCCATAGCACTACCGAAATAGAACACATTTTCAACTTTATGTTTATAACGCTTACTGATCCAAGTAACCTTTTGAAAAGCGACATCTGCATAGAGTTTTCCGCCATTTTCCTCTAAAGCTTTAGATAAATTTTCTAATTCTTTTTCGCTACCTAGTTTTTTTATTAATTTAAATTTATCTGTAACATCATGGAAGTAACCTCCATTAAATGTCCCTTGATAATTCATGATTATTTTGTTGACACCGTTCTGATTTAAGTCTTTTACTATGGTATTTGCATCTTCATACGTTGTCGCCTTATAAATCTCCCGGTACTGAGTACCTAAAAAGAAATTAGTACGCTTAACTCCGCCAATTACATCCATATAGAAATTAAGTTCCGTATTTTCCGCGTGTTTGGTTAGTTTTCCTTCTGATATCAAGCGCTCTCTGTAATAGTTTGCCATACCAGAATATCCATCGTACTCTTTCGTTAACATCGAATAGCGAACGGTGAAGTCTTGCTTCATCATCTTAGGTTCAATAATGGTCATCATCGTATCGTTTCCCGTATTTCCACCGATAGCAACTAATTCAAATCCTCTAACCGGGAAGGATACAAAAGCATTATTATACGAGTTTCGTACTCCTGAAATGCTTGCTGAAATATTAGCAAGGGAATCTCCTGATTCAATCGTAGCTAATACCCCATAATTCTCTTTTTGAATACCAAATAACGGTAATCTAGCAGGTTCTGTGTTTTCTACCACGGCGATATCAGCAACCAATGGATCAATTCCGTAAACAAATTGTGAGTATTCGGCTGCATTTACCTTCCCGTTATTAAAATAAACTAAGGAGCCAGAACCATTTGGTAGAACAAGATAGCCGGATTCCTCCATACCCCCAGCCGCAAAATAGCGTAATAATTGGATGCGATATAATTTTCCTCCGCCATATTCTTCAATTTGCGAGGTGTTAACCGTTGCTTTGATCCCATCTCCCACTAAACGGTATTCTAATGGTATTGTAAAAGAGATAGGAAGTTCAACATCCCCTTCTGCAACCGACATATCATTCCTATAGTCTTCTTCTGAATAGCCAGCTAAAATTAGGTATGATTCGATTTTATTTAAGGTAGCCATTGCAGCATTGATATCAAAAGCTAATTCTAAATATCCGCTGTAATCTTTTGATTCCTTATAACGTTTTCTAACATACTTTGCATCTTTTTCATCCAAATTTGCTAGGAAGGATTCTAAACGCTCGCTTTTTATGTACATTGGTACAATTCCAGTTTTACTTTTCGCATCACCAATTTTATAAATAAAGCGAAAACCATCCTTAATTGCTTCAATCGTAATCTGGTTTAACAATGTGGAATGCTCATAGGAGTTAAAGTTACTAAGTGCTTGATTGTTATTAAAATATTCTACAATCAATTGCGATTTCAGTAAGTTCTTATTTACTTCATTTGCTAAGGTATCTGCATCTGCATGTTGTGGATTACTATAAGCAATTTCTCCATTTCTCTTATCATAAATTGCGATTTCCCCAGTATGTTGATTTACATATAATTTTAAATTTGCATTCTCTACTCCAAGAACCATTCCTTCTACCGATGGACTATTGTCTGTGAGCGGTATGAATTTTTTTCCCTCTTCATAAGAATACTCTAATAAATAGTCCTTATAGTCATCGTAGAACACATAATGAATCAAATAATAAACGCCATAGCTGATTACTCCAACCAGGAGTACCGCTAAGCACGAAAGAAGTATTTTCTTTAACAACTTCATGTCTTATGTCCTCCTAGCCTCGATTTTGTAATTCAATATAAACATTCCGAAAGAAACCATATACTTGAGATAATAAATCAAAAAGCATCATTGTTATAAAGATAATAATTAACATAGAAAAAAAGGTTAATATTAAAGTTACTAAAGTTTTGGCTAGGGAATAATTGTGAATAATCATAATACCCATAAGAATTAAAATTGCTGTCCATGCAACCCCAAATACAAGGATAAGGTAATAAAATGCTTCTTCGTCTGCTGCAACAAACCCCGATATTATCGTTGCAGGGATTAAAGTTAATACGAGTGGTAACAAAGCATATCCTACCGACGTTACGATATCCTTAAATCGCCCTTCTCCTCCCATTAAACAGGTAACAGACCAATTACCAATACAAAAAAGGAGAAATAAAAGCATTACCCCACCTAATTCGTTCATAGAATCCACACTTCTTGGATCTACGTCATTTACAATAAAACTTGCATGGATACGGTTCATACTAAAGCAAAAACTAAATAATGCTGTTATGATTATGGCTACTGGAACACTTCCTCGCTCTCTGTGTCTTAATTCATAATACCCGTCTGCAGGGTGAGTCAGAATATAAAACGGATACCGCAATTTTCCCTTCGAAAACCAACGTTTCATTCTAATCCACCCCCATCCGTATTATCTACTATATTCTTTCGTTTTCTTATGATTGATTTCGTGATCATAGTTCCTGCTAAAATAACAACAATTCCTGTTAGTAGAAAACTTAGATTTTGCTTTAATATTTCATTACGATAGCGCTTGTAGGCTATGGAATAATACTCACGGCTCATACCAAGTTTTAAATATTTCATTGCCAACTTATTATCTCCTTTGGATAAATAAGCTTTTCCGATGCCCACATTTGCAATTTCAAAATTTTCGTCAAGCTTTAAAACCTGCTCCCATTTTTCAACCGCTAAGGATTCATCCCCATCAAAGCGAAGCGCTACTGCATCGTTAATTAACGTTCCATATTCGGTTGCTTGAAACACTAAAATTTCAGCTCTTGTTGAATCTAATACTAAAATCATATTATTTGATGATTCAATTGCCACTGGAGCAACAAAGGTACCCGCCTGCGAACCAAGCCCTCCGAAGATATAAAGGAGATTTCCTTCATAATCGTAGGTGAAGATTCTTCCTCTTCTGGAGTCTAAGATGGAGTAAATTCCATTATTTCGATATACCACATCAACGATTTTACTTGGCCCTGCGTAGCTGTTCATTCCACCGGTCCTTAAATCCCCGCCTACATTCTTCTTTACTCCTTTTTTTATTACGTCTTCACCGCTAGGATTTAATCTACGTACCGCCTGTTCTCCAGCATTATCAATATTTGATGCGAAGATAAAACCTTTTTCATCGATATCGATTCCTGTAAATTCGGTTGGGATAAATAGTGACTGTCTGCTCCGTTCTTTTTTTGTTGATAATCTCCGCCAAAACTTCTCCCATAGTGTAATCTCAACCTTAATGGTTCCAAAGAAACTAGTAAATTGACCATCCGAATCAAAAACCATAATTCCTTCCGTCATACCTTTCGCGATACAAAAGATACGGTCTGCATAATCTACAGTAACTTTAAGAGGTGTAAAAACATAACCTGCTTCTAAAACATCGCTTTGCGGATTATCTACAATCTTTATTAATTGGTCTTCCGAATTAAGTACCACGATTCGTTTGTTCTCAGAATCTGCGATGTAAAGTTCATTTTTCTTCGATATTGCTATACCGTAAGGTCGGTTAAAATGATCAGTGGTACCGTTATTGTTAAACTCTGTAATGACCCGAACTAATTTTGTCATGGTGTCATTTAGCACCACAATCTTGTTATTGTTAGTATCTGCGATGTATACAAGCCCATCCGGTGCAATACATAAATCCTGTGGATTATTAAATGCTTTCATTCCAAAGGATACACCTGAAATACTATGATCTGGTACATATGCTGCCGGTGTGTGTACGATATAATCACGATAATCGTAATTATAAGTATCATACGGAACATGATCATTTGCTAACGCTGTCACATTACCAAACATCATACAAAAGATTAGGGTAGTGATTATTACAGCGATTCGCGTTTGCTTCTTTAATTTCATTCACTATCCTCCTATTCTTTCATACCTGATGTTGTCATCGTTTCAAGAATATTACTTTGACAGATTAAAAAGAAGGTAATCGGGATTGCTGCCAGTATAAAACTAACTGCTGCGGAAGCACCCGCTCTTTTAGCACCGCCTGCGGTAATCTGCTGTAAGGCAAATTGTAAAGGTTTTAATTCTTCACTTCGTAAGAAGGTGCTTCCAGTATTCCCCCACATCTGCTGAAATTGAAAGATTGCGAGCGTTAACCATGCCGGTTTTACGTTAGGCATAATAATGGTCCAGTAGGTCTTCCATTCACTTGCACCATCTAGTCTGGAAGATTCAACTAGCGTGGTTGGTATCTGCTCCATAAACTGTTTCATTAGATAAAGTCCCATACCAAACTGCCAAGCTGGAAGTATTAATGCTAAGTACGTATTGTTAATATGTAAGAATGAAATTATCATATAATTTGGAATCTGTGTTACTGTCCAAGAAAACATCATGGATAATACAATCATATGGAAGATAATTTTCTTTCCAGGAAAGTCATGTTTTGCTAATGGATAGGCTGCTAGTGAAGCGACCAGTACATGACCAACCGTTCCAAATCCTGTGATAATAAAAGTATTAAAGATGTATCTTGAGAATGGTACCCAAGTATCATTCATCAATACAAACAGGTCCGTAAAGTTTTCTAAGGTCGGATTCTTTACGAAGATTGCCGGAGGATATTTAAAAATTTCATCCAATGGCTTTAGTGCATTATTCGCAATCATAACGAGCGGAAGCGCCATAAAGATACCGCAAAAAAACATCAAGGTGAATAATAGCCCATTCCCGGCAGCGGAACGGTTTAGCTGCTTTTGCCTACGAAATAATCGCCTTTTAGGCTTCATGTAATCTCTAGCCACCTTATTCCCCTACCCTTCTTAGTAATCTTTGAACAAGTTTATTCGTTCCTACCATCAGTAAGAATAACACGCTAGCAATGGCGGAAGCATAACCCATCTCAAAACGATAAGTACCATAGTCAAGTAAATGCGTTACTATCGTAGTACCAGCATAATTCACACTCGGGTTACCAGCTAATTGTATGGATACATCAGCGATTGCAAAGGATTGCGTGATTTGCATAACCGCACCAAACATTAATTGAGGCTTCATGGCTGGTAATGTCACATGCCATAGTTCTTGCCATCTGTTCTTAACTCCATCAACTGCTGCCGCCTCGTATAACGTACGATCAACCGTTTGTAATCCTGCGATAAATGCTAAGAATCCAGTACCAAGACTTAACCATAATTGGACCACAATAAGGAACGGTAAGATGTATTTCGCATCCTTCATCCAAATCTTCGCTTCATTTATAACACCCCAGTTCATTAAGAAGCCATTCAAGATGCCGTAACGATCTCCGGTAAAGATTAGATTCCAGATTAAATATGCCTGCCCGCAGATGGAAGGTGCATAGAAAACTAAGGTTAGGAAAGCTCTTAACTTTCCATGAAACTCATTGATAATCCATGCAAATAACAGGCAAAGTAAATAGCTGGCTGGTCCCGTAATTATTGCAAAGAGTAACGTATTTTTTAAAGCAATGAGGAATATATTATCCTCTAAAAAAAGTTTCGTGTAGTTTGCCCATCCAATAAATGTTGGAGCTTCTAACATATTAAAATAAGTAAAACTTAAGATAATGGATACCAAAATTGGTAACACAGTAAAGAAAAAGAATAGTATTAGGTACGGTGCCATCATAAGGTAGGAAGTTTTACTTTTGACGATTCGCTTTCTTAATGACGATTTCCTTCTTACTTCAATTAATATATCTTGCTGATTTTTAGCCAAAATTTCCCCTCCTAATCCTTAGTCATTCGACAATGGCATATGAAATTCTTTTCTCTTGTAATTAATTTCATCATTAATATAGATGATATTATCCATGAGGCACTCTCTTGCAGATGCAGAATCCGTATTCGTGGTTACTTTATAGAATGCATTGTCGATGTTTCTCCAAGTAAAGTATCCACCTGGTACCTGTCTTGTACCAACAACACTTTGAAACTGTTTCTTTAAAGCATTGTAATCTGCAGATGGCCATGGAAGGCTTTCAAATGCTTCTTTATTCGCAGTTGCTACACGCGCAGAAGCTCCCATTAAACTTTCCATCTCTTTTCCATAAAGTGTTTGTATCTCTGCGCTAGTCCACCACTTTAAAAATTCCCAGGAGTCTTCTTTATATTTTGACGACTCCATAATAACGCAGGCTGAACCAACACTAGCTACATTTCGATTTATTGTCCCGTCTTCTTTCCTCATACCAGGGACCGGTGCAAATCCCCACAGCCCTTTGATGTCGGGAGCAGAAACTTGAAAATTATTATAAACAGAATAATCCGCAATAATGATTGGACATTCCCCAGTACGAAATCGGTCCTCAACACTGGTAACTTTATCGAGTTTATATTCGGTATAGAGACTACAATACTCCTTAAATGCGTTAATTCCTTCATCACTATCTAGTGCAGATTTTGTTGCATCTTCGTTATAATACTGGCCACCGTACTGATTTAGTAGCATTAAGAAATTTAACTCATTTGGTAACATACCAAATTCCATCTGATTTTTAGCAAGTACTGACATGATTACTTTCACATCATCCCAAGTTTGTGGTAAGGTAAGTCCCAACTCTTTTAAGATATCTTTTCGATAAAACATCATCGGGAATGTTTGTGTCTCTGGGAGAGCGAAGGTATGATTGTCATAGGTGAACGGAACCAGTGCGCTATCAAAAAAGCGCTCCCTAACTTCCTTTAAGTCACTAAACTGACTTAAGTCAGCAACCGCATTACGAAGTCCATAATTCATAGGCATATCATTCGAGCTTTGGATTGCGCTATTATAAGTTGGATTTGATATATTAAGCTGAATCGCGACATCGGGTCCTTGGCCAGCAAGCGTTGCTTGTAGTAAAGTTCCCATATCAACGAGCATTACATTTACATTAATTCCTGTTCTCTTTGTAAAGGTCTCATCAATCAAGGATTTGATTACATTTGCCTGGTCACGTCCAGTACCAACCCATAACGTAATGGTATGGCTTTCTTTCCCTCTTTCTGAAACATTACCAATCTGGTTGTAATCGATAACAAAGGAATAAAAAAGTCTACAAATCTCGTACCATAATTTCGACCAGAAAGAACTTCTCGATATATTCGCATCCACATCTGGCGAATAGATGTAAATGGCATCTAACTGTAAAGGTTGCGAAACTGCCCCTGATAACCAAGTTCCTACCGCACGAACGTTAATCTTATAAGAAGTCACAATCTTTTTAAAATATTCCTGATCTTTTATTAAGTCCTCTAACTGATCACGCATCGTTACTAAAACAGCTTCCTTATCACTACTTCCTCCTGCTACCTCACGTAAATGTTTGATTGCGAAATCGAGTTGATTATGTACATCGATTAGCTCAGCTTCTAGCTCTGGTAATTTTGCTTCAATCTGATAATCACTATAAATATCCGGTTTCACACCCGTAATACGGATGATCTTTCGATAGATAGAGTTTAGTTTTGATAAGGATTCTTGAACCTCTCCGATGATACTAGAGAATTCGCCTAATACGTTTTGCATACGAAGGGTATGATTTCCTGCTTCTAAATAAATCTTATAGGCATCATTATTTTCATCCATTAAGGTATCAAATCTCCAATTGGATTGATATTGGAAGCCATAATCGCTTAGTTCATTGAACAAAACATTACCGTCAATTGTAATTTTTCGCGAAACATAGATACCTCTTACGAAATTTTGTTTCGCATAGAACCCAATTTTGTAATAACCGCTCTCTGGTACCTCAAAATCCCATTCCATCCACTGGCCTACCAAACGCCAGGAATTGCCTCCAATCGTGTTGTTTAGCAGTTCTTTGGTACTTGAAGGATAAACCGCAGGGGAGGATTGGTCTTGTTTTGGATACAACATTTGCGAAGACGTTTTCGTAACAGATTCTGCTTCGACCCTTACAAGAATGCCTGACGTATCCTTTGCATTCATCCCATCCCATTCTGCTTTTTTAGTTTTATAGTCTACTACTTCCGTTGTATTATTTAAGGTAATCCTACGAAGTAACATCGGTTCTCTTAAAGAAAGCATAGAAATTTTATGTACTCCTTCAGTAAAATACACCGAAAGCTGATTTATAACAAAGCCATTACTGTCATATAAATAACTCGTAATCCATTCTGGTGTTTCATAAAGCGTCGGCTTTAAGTCATTTCCTTGATTATCTTTTTCCCATTTCTTTGTCGGTATTCCATCCTCATTGAGGTAGGTTTCTGTAATGTTGTTTGACCATACTCTGGAGAATTCAATAAGTGCCAGTTCATCGTAGGGAAGTTCTCCATCAATAAAGAAACTCCTTTGAATTTCAGAATTCTTTCCCTCAATTGGATAATAAGTTAAGGCAATATCATAAAAACCTGCATTTTTTATATCTACTTCATATTCAATAAATCCCGTTTCTGAAATAATAACCGAGGT
Source organism: Lachnoclostridium phytofermentans ISDg (assembly GCF_000018685.1). Lineage (NCBI taxonomy): Bacteria > Bacillati > Bacillota > Clostridia > Lachnospirales > Lachnospiraceae > Lachnoclostridium > Lachnoclostridium phytofermentans. The sequence continues at coordinate 2,806,440 of NC_010001.1, forward strand.
TCCATCCATGCCTTCATAATCGTTCAATTCTTCTGGTATTGCGGCTATTTCTTTCTTGTTTGAATCAAGTTCGCCCTCTGTATAATAAACATAATCATTTGCTTCAATCGTGTACTCATCCGGAGGTTTCACATTGTTAAAGCCTTCCTTATAAATCGTATATCGCGGAATGGATTTGTCAACGGAATAGGAACCAACAATTTCTTCGTAATCAGCCAATGTTTTATTTTCGGCAGCAATTATAGTCTTTCCACTTTGAATTGGTGTAAATAGCATGGTCGCAGCCAGAAGGAATGATAGAGTTCTTCTAAACCTCATTCTTCTTCCCATTTTCTTCTTCTCCTTTTTGTTATTCATAATACCAAGCATCCTCCCCTTCCTGTGGCTTAGGCGTATAAACCTTTAAGATACGCTCTAGTAGAAACGTGGATAAATAGCACCATCCTCCAGGGAGTATAAGCCAAAATGGTAATGGTAGCACCCATAGTAGAAAGCCACAAAATATCGTTCCTGTAATCAAAAGAATGGTATATGGTAAATGTCTAAATTCCATCAATAAGGTCATCTTAAATATTCCACTTAATTTCAATTGAAACCTAGACAGGACCGGGAAGACGTAGGTTAAAAATCCTAACAACAAGAGAATGAATGCATCATAAATAATGATGATCGTAAGGGAACTTGTATTCTCCCCTTTTGCAACAAACTCTCTATTCATATAAAATAAAGCTCCAATCATAATTGCGATGATTGTTATGAAACCACCTGGTAATAATGTTCTTTTAAAGGACCTAAAGAACTCTTTCGCTGGATAACTTCTTTCTTTTCGAACAGATTTCACCATCGCATAATAGAATGATGTAATAGAGCTACCGATTGTTATAATGGGAAGGCAGCATAAAATAAACAATACATTCAACATAACGATATGTCCAATCTTCGTCATCGTTGTAATAATTTTTCCATCAGAACTTAACCATTCTGTCATAGCTAAATCACCTCCCTCATAGTAATTTCCCACACATTACATGATAAATATTCTATCTATTCATAAATTGGGTAATTCTTTAAGTCTGGTAGTTTATCTAGTGTTATAACACTATCATGGGCATAGACCTTCTTAACCATATACTCCTCTGTATACTGTTCTGATAGCCAGTTAATCAAAGCGGATTTTGTAACAAATTCGCCACCCCATGTTGCAAAAAATCCCCACATTGCACCATCACGAATTGCTAAATCCGGGTCAAACAGACAACCATTTTCAGATAATACGACCATCTTTTTTGCTTGTGTATAATTCATGGCCTTTAAATATTTATTAATCTGAGAGGTATAAACTTTTTCACCAGGATAAATATCCTCACCGATAATATCAACATATTCATCTCCCGGATACCATTCCTTATCCTGCCCATTCCATAGCCAGATTAAGTTATTTAGCCCGTATTCGTTTGTTAGTTTTTCATATAATAATATGTACAATTTCTTATAGGCTTCTGCACCTTTGGCTCCCCACCAAAACCACCCACCGCTTGCTTCATGTAACGGTCTCCATAAAATAGGCACATCTGCTTCTTTTAGTTTAAGTAGTTCTTTTGCAATGGCATCAATATCATTCATCAACAATTGATATCCTTCATCATCCTGACCGTTCATAATCTTAACCAAATCTATGTTTGTTTCTTCCGTATAAAAACCACGATACCATGTTCCAGTTAGATATTTCGTTGGTGCATTCCAGTGCCAGCAGAATGTAACAATACCGCCTTTTTCATCAAATTCCATGGCATATTGGATAGCTTTCGAACTGCTACCTTTTTCTACTCTTGATGAAGTATAATCTATAAGATCAAGACCTAGAACTGCTGGAAATTTCCCTTCTGTTGTTTTCCATATTGCAGAAATTTCTGTTCCATACATTCCTTTCTCACAATATTGACCAGATAAAAACTTTTTACCGTAGATATCGGTTAAATAACTCATCAATCTCTTTGTACGATCACTAGCGTTTTGATTTACTAATGTTGCAGGAACTTCATAGATACTCGTATCTAGTTCTATGGAGGATGTTACTATTAATTTATCCACGACAACCCACCCCCAGAATTTTGATAGCTTAATGTTATGAGTTCCATTTGTAAGAAATATTCTTTCTAATTTCGAATCTGAGAATTTGCTTTGATCGGTTACTGCTACACCAACATTTTCATCATCTACTAAAACATAATTTTCTTTGTATCCACCAAGCGCTGCACTAATGAAGTTTAGATCATAAAAACCATCTTCCTCTATCGTAAGCTTAAATTCACAATAATCACTGTCATCTTCGAATCCGCTAATGTATCCTGTTCCTGAAAATCCACTTTTGCTACTTTCTATCTTTACATTTCCACTAAGTACAGCATCTTCCGCTTCAAGTTCAATCGGTATCATAGTAGGTGATAGTGTAGTAAAGGGTAAAACTGTACTTGGGGTATCTGTGCATGCAGCATCTGTATTTACTGTTTCTGTATTTACGACTTCTGTGTCTACAACAACATCTTTTGGATTACTACTCTCTCCTGATGTTCCAGGTGATGTACATCCGTTTACAGATAAACCAAGCAGCAAACACATTAGATAGAAGCCTTGCTTTCTCATACTAAAATCATCCCTTCGGTTATGTATCGTTAGACTTTGGTTATTTAAGCAGGAATAAGGAACATTGTTTTTCTTACAGTTATGCATTTCTATTGTGTCTAATGGTGCATTTAATAGTGCGTTTGTTTACCCTTAATATTACATTATTTTCCTCTTGTATATGCATTATAACATATGAATTTTTAAGACACAAGCATATATTGTAATATATGTACAATAGTTTTATTAATAAAACATCTTTTTAATCTATTTTTACAATTTATAATTTTTAATAAATATTGCATTTTTTCATTCAATAATATATTCTAGCACATAAATGCTCTATATTTGCGCACCATTCGACCAATTCTCAATATAATAGAGTTTTTAAGCTAACATCCTATCTAAAAAATTGTTCTAAGATTTGTCTTTGTTCTTTTAATTGATTGTTATTTCCTTTCATCTTGAAAAAAAGCATGCTTTGACATGGGATAATATATATTTTCGATTAAGCAGAAAGGAATGACGAGATGATATGACAATGTTATAATATTAATATATCAAAAGATAGAAAAATATTTTTAAAGGAGAACATTAAATGGATAAGGCAAATCAATATAAAATTTCGACCGAAACGAAATATATAAAAGATTATCAAAGTGAGCATTATCGGGCTATTATTGCAGATGATAAAAACCGTAATATTAGAACTGGGACAGAGTGGTTTTTCTCAGAAGAACAAGCATTGGCAGATGGAGAACGCATGTTAGCAGATTCGGAGGCTGGTGCTAAATTAATTTTAAAAGGAGAACATGGTAGACAAGTAAGACAAGCGCTTTTAAACCGAGATTCCTATTTACATACAGTACTCAACACAAATAATTGTTGGAAAACATTAGAAGTTTTGAAGATAACACATAAAAAGGGTGTTATAAAATAAAATGTGTAGTTGAGAAAGGAAAAAGTCAAAAAGTATGCAATAAAACATTATATATTAGAAAAGGATATAATGATTTTGAACAATTAATAAGTTGTTTTGAGTATCTTTTAGACTGCTCTACAACAATAAATTCTAACTTGTAATGTTTTTACTTTTGCCTGTTACCGTCGAAGTGGTGCCGGATAGATCCCCATGATTTTCCGAGCATTCCAGCTTGCAGAAATGCGAAGTCAGGCGAGTATCAAAGATATTTCACAGCCACAATTAAGTAAGTATCAACCGATAGCAAAAGTGCTGGAAATGCCGATAAATAATCGATATTTTCACTTTTGAAAACTTATGAAAGATAATCAGAAAGTTGATTCTATTTTAAGACAAAAAACTAACCAGAAACAGTCTTATGACATAATGTTTCTGATTAGTTGTAAACAATTATCATTTATTTTCAAGATTGCGCATTGAAGACATTCTTATGATTGGTTGTGTCTCTATACTTATTATTTCACGAGGAAAATCAGGATTTTCCATTCTCCATAATAGTTGCTGAACTAATCTTTTTCCTACCTTTTGGTTTCTAACCGCAACGGTAGTTAAGATTGATTCCACCTGGGTAAGACCTTCAATATTATCAAATCCAGTAACAGCCACGTCCTCAGGTACACGATATCCACGCTTCCTTAAACAACGAATGACGTATAAGGCAATATCATCATTCGCGCAAACAATCGCTTCCGGAATGTATGGAAAGGCACTTATTGCATCTTCCACTTCTTCTATTTTATAGTAACGTTCTGCTTTATGAGAAACCGCAACAATATCTCGATCGATGGAAAGATTTGCCAAACGCATTCCATCCAGAAAACCTTCATAACGTTGTTTTATTGATTCGCAATATGTTACATCACCAATAAATCCAATCTTTTTCATACCCTGTGATATTAGATGTTCTATTATCATTCGAATACTATTTTTACCCTCACATATAATAACATCGTTATAACCAAAGCTGCCAAGTCCATTTACCGGCTGATCTAAGAATACAGTTGGCAACTTCATCTTAAGAATCATATCCGTATATTTGCCAGTGAATACACCGATAAATAAAATTGCATCTACATTCTCTGTAAAGTCTAATGGTAAGGTAAGATTCACTTCATCCTCATCACTTATAAAATTCAGCCTAAGCTTACAGCCATTTTTATTTACTTCATCAGAAATCCCCATAATAATACTATTCCAAAATGCACATAATTCTCGTCTGGCAAGAACAACTATAGTCTTGTAGTCATTCATACTCGTTTTCAACTTAAATTCATTCAATACAGCAGGAGCTAATTTAAGATAACCAAGTTCACACGCTTTCTTAATAACAAGATAACGGGTTTCATATGCTACGGTTTCAGAATTATTCAAAGCTCTTGCAACTGTATTTCTAGATAAATTTAATTCTTTTGCAACATCCTGAATTGTTACCTTTTTCATACTAATCCTATCCCCTATGATACGTTCTATGGTTAGGGTTCCCCTATGTAATCTAGTACCCGGAATACTACATACTAACCACGCTTATATTAGTTGAGTTATATTATTTTACACATATATGCAAATTTGTGCATGTAATATTTAGCTCATTTATGATACTGGTTTCTATAACAAATCTTACCATATATTTTGTAACTATTCAAGTTTGTCTAGCATAAAATTGTTTCTTTATTTATATATTGCACCATCTCGTGAACTTTTTTTGTAAAATATTTGCATCATCATAGGAATCCCAGTTTTTGAAGAATAAAAAAAATATTACTTCAAGACATCGAAAGAAAAATAGCATATCAAGACATCGAAAGAAAAATAGCATTGACATATCGTAAAGTTTACTGTAACATCATTTAATATACAGCTGTCTTGTCAGCTGTATATTAAAAAACATAATGAGGTATTTCGAAATGAAAAATAGTAAAACTCAAACTCAAACACTTACCATTTCAGCTCTTTTGTGTGCAATTGGGATTGCTATACCATTATTTGCGCCAAAGATAGTTCTAGAACCAGCTTCCTTCACATTAGCAAGCCATGTTCCAATTTTCATCGCAATGTTCATATCACCAATTGTCGCAATCTCCGTAGCACTCATAACCAGTATGGGATTTCTCTTTGCTGGCTTTCCACTCATTGTTGTACTTAGAGCATTAACTCACTTAGTTTTTGCAACCATAGGTGCTATCATACTTAAGAATAATAGTAATATATTGCATAAGAAATCAAGTACTACCTTGTTTGCTTTTCTTATCTCTGTTGTCCACGCGGTATGTGAAGTTATTGTAGTAACCTTCTTTTACTGGGGTGCTAGTGTATCTGATTTATATTATGAAAAAGGATACCTTCTGTCCGTTATAGGACTTATCGGATTGGGAACTATTATTCATAGCATGATTGATTTTAGTATTTCAGTACTTGTTTGGAAACCGATTAAGAAAATTATTTCAATCCCGGCAAGCGCTGGCGTCAAAGTAAACTCATAATCTATGAAAAGAGGTCTTTTTAGACTGTAATATACAATTCTACAGCGGTAGACCCATAATTCTACAATTGTAGACTTTCTTCCCTATTTTTTATTTCCCCTATCATTTGCTTAAAAAAATAATTTTAGACGAAAAATAACGTGACTTACATCCTCAAACAAGAAAAAATACACTTTGCGGATTTTTCTTGTCATGAATGATAGAAGTCACGCTTTTTGTTAATAACCTATTCCAAAAACACTTGATTATCAGAACGTGTCTTTCGTTTCGATAATATTATCCGTTATAAACATAGCATCACCAAAAGAGAAGAATCGATATCTCTCTTTCACTGCTTCCTCATAGGCTGCAATGATATGTTCTCTACTTGCAAGAGCAGATACTAGCATCAATAAAGTAGACTCTGGAAGGTGAAAATTCGTAATAAGGCAATTTAAAACTTTAAACTTGTATCCAGGATAGATAAAAATCTCTGTTGCACCACTTTTTGCTTGTACAAATCCATCCTCATTCGCAGCAGATTCAATAGTTCTGCAACTAGTTGTACCAACACAAATGATTCTTCCACCTGCTCGTTTCGCATCATTTATTTTTTTTGCTTCACTCTCTTCTACTTGGTAAACTTCGGAATGCATATGATGATCTAAGATATCATCTTCTTTTACAGGACGAAATGTACCTAGTCCTACATGAAGAGTAACATTTGCAATAACAACGCCCATATCCTCAATTTGCTTTAAAAGTTCGTTCGTAAAGTGAAGTCCCGCGGTAGGTGCAGCTGCAGACCCCTCATGTTTTGCATATACTGTTTGATATCTATTTTTATCAGCTAACTCATGAGTGATATATGGAGGAAGAGGCATCTGACCAAGTTCATCTAATATTTCCTCAAAAATACCTTGGTAAGTAAACTTAACAAGACGATTTCCTTCTTCAACTACATCAATAATTTCACCGATTAACTTACCATCTCCAAAACTTATCTTTGTACCTACCTTCGCCTTTTTTCCTGGACGAACTAGGGTTTCCCAAACATCATCTGGCTTTCTTTTTAACAGTAATAGTTCTATTGGTGTTCCTTCTTTTCCATAACTATGACCTGGAGCTAGTGGGGTCTTTTCTATGATTCTCTCTCCCATTAATCTAGCTGGAATAACTTTTGTATTATTAAGGACAAGGCAATCACCCTTCTTTAGATATTTTACAATCTCCTTAAAAATATGATGTGTAACTTTACCGGTGTTTTTATCTAAAACCAAGAGCCTCGAGCCAGAACGATCCTCTAAAGGGTCTTGTGCAATTAATTCTTCTGGTAAATCAAAATAAAAGTCCTGTTTCTTCATGATGTTCTCCATTCTTGCGTATCTTACACGCATCTCTATACAAACTATTACGTTTTTTATATATTTATTTTTTTGCATACTTATGTTTATTACATATTTATCTTTTTATATTTTTATATTTTATATATTTATGTTTTATATATTTATGTTTTATATATTTATGTTTTATATCTTGATGTTCTATATCTTGATGTTTCATATCATGATTTTTTATATCTTGATGTTCTATATATTGATGTTTGAAATTATGTTTTCAACCTCATTATATATTTAATATTGCCCTACCACACATCCATTATAATAAAAAGCAATGATTTCTGTATATCGAAAACCTTCTGACGCCATTCCCCTTGCACCAGACTGACTCATTCCAACTCCATGACCAAAGCCCATACCAGCGAAGTAATAAGTGTTCGAATTATTAGGAGCGTTCTTTAAGAAATTCGTTAAGTTATCCGCGCTTTTTACGATATACTGTTCTTTTACATTATTTAATGAGCTAACTTGACTATTAGCACTGATTACATAGCTGTTTTTTAATGATATTGTTTTACTGCTTTGGCTTCCTTTAACCGTAACAACGTCAGGTTGATCCTGATAATTAATAATTTTAAACTTGGTGCTTGGGAGCGAAAACATACTACGAAGACTATTGGTGCTAATCAAAGTACTACCTTGTGTACCAGTAACTTTTAAGGAATATACCCGACTAGAAGCTGTTAAAATACTCGGCGATACTTTTTTTATATTCCCTACACTCTTATCATTTCTCTCAAGAATAGTTTGAATATCCGACTTTGTAAATTCTTTAATCCAAGGGCCTTTTTCTGGAATTTTTTCATACGTATCTACAACGCTTCGTAGATAAGGTAGCTTACTACCCCACACATCTTCAGAGGCTTCAGTTCTTCCCCCACTTGTGGAGGAGTAATAGGAAGTTATCATTTTTCCTTGGTATTTTACTACTTCTCCTTGGGTTGCTGCAACTGCTGCCGTAGCCTGTTTTGTCTCATATCCATATCCCCTGTAAACCTGGTTAGTCTGCGTATCTTCTATAGAATAGGCCTTTTTCGCATTAGAATCAGCTGTATAATCCGTTTTTGTTAAAGCATAACTTCTTGCGCAAACAGCTTGGGTCTTTAAACTTTCTATTGGCCAGCTACTAACCATCTCACAGGGTACAACACCAAGAAGATAAGATTCAATATTAATTATGTTAACTGCGGTTAATGAAGTCTTTCCATAACAGCCAATCTCTAATCTCCCTCGATACGAGCGTTCACCCAAATCTATCAAAGAAACATTTTTACTGTTTTTAGAAATTGCTTTTATCTGAGGATAGGCATTTTCAATTCCTCCATCAATTAGGAGTTGTACACCATCTCCAGACATCAGTACTCGATGTTTATTATTTTTTACTGGACCTAAGTAAGTATACCCAAGCTTCCCTTTTATTTTCTGATACATTTCAGAAAAACTCGAACTGCTCATATCACCACCAACATAGACACGGTAATGGTTCCGATAAATTGCTGTTGGCACGGTCGGCACCCCTAGCATTGCAATCTTGTCTGCAACTTGTTTTGCTTCCTCATAAGTAGAAAAGGATTTAGATAAAACGTAATAGTTTCCTTTCGCAGGTTGAAAAATAAAACCATTTCTTGATTGAAAGCTAACTTCTGAAAGATATTTATCTTTAATACAATATCCAAGTGCTATCTCCGTAGTTTGAATCTTTATTGAAGAATTACCCTCATACTTTTCATGAAGTCCAACTCGAATATCTGTCATATCTTTTTTATTTGTTACAAGCGGTACCGTTGAAAGAACTTGATTATTCAATAAATTTTGTGCAGATACTTGTCCACTTGGAAGGATTGAAATAAATATGATTAAGAAAAAGCCAATATATGATAATTTAATATGCAAAAGGCTTCGTCTTCTGTATTTTTCAATTGTCATTCTTCTACTCCTAACTTTACATATGTTATGTATTATAATAGTTTTTTTGTAAAAAATCTACCTTAGCTGTTGTATAATTTACTTTTTTCATTATAATAGTATTTATGTGTAGAATTTCAACCACATTTCGTGTCTGTATATTCCAAGGCACAAATCTATTATGTAAAAAACACGCATTGAAATGGAGTTCTGAATGAAAAAATATGTAAAACTTTATGATGTTACTGCCCTTTATCCAATCTGGTTTTTATTATTAATGCCAAATACTTGGATATTTTTAATTGCAACACAGTTTATCTTAGCAAGCTTTGTTCTTCTTGGTGGATTAAAATATATGGAATATGATGATATATCCTCTGTATGGAAGAAAACTATTATTTGGAATACGCTATATGGCTTTATTGGTTATCCTATCACATGCGGCATCTTGTTTTCTACTCAGTTTATCTCGGAAACAATGCCGAAAGGGGAATGGCTATTAGAAAACCTTACAACTCCAATAGCGACGAATCCATTTTCCCATCTAACCTCTGCTATCTTTATTATCGTTGTGGTTGCTTTTTCAGCTTTCATTGCTTATATCATGAATAGATTTTTCTCATTTAAAAAAACAAATCTAAGCAAAGCTCAAGTAAATCGATTATCTATTTACTTAGCAATTATTACAGCACCTTATATAGCAATGATACCAAGTATTACTCTTTATAACTCGATGTTTTAAATTGTCTCTACGTTTTAAAGTTAACTCTATTTTTTAAATCATCTCTACGTTATAAAGTTGGCTCTATGTTTTTAAGTAGATTTTGTTTTACTTCTTGTAAAGGGAACATAAAAAACAATATAAAAAAACTGCTTCATATCCAAAAAGAATGAAGCAGTTTTTTTATATTGTTTTTTATGTCGTTTTTTCATATTGCTTTTATGTTGTTTCGCTGTTGTATATTTTGTCTTTTCTTTTTGGTATGCTGTTTTTAAGCTACATTATAAACTATAAAGTTTCTATATAAGTCGCTTTATAAATTATTATTAATTTATAGCTGTTCATAAGCTAAAATCATATTTAGATTTTTAACAGTTAATTTTATAAGCTGTTATCTTAGTGTCTTTAGACTTTTATTCAGATAATGCTTTTATAACCCAATCACTTGCATATTCATCAGCCTTAATTGAATATTCATAACTCAACTTATTTGCAATTTCTACGGCAATTAATCGAAACAAATCCATAGTCGATAACAGAGCATTTTTAATATCATTTCTTTCATAATGGGCATAGCAACTCGAAAGCCTTTGAATAATCCATTCCTCTGCCCACTCTTCTAGAAAACGCCCGCTATGCCAAGTATCATAGTCCAATCCATTTAATACGTGCGCATGACACTCAATGAGAGTTAAAAGCATCCACTTCATATAATTGTCAACACATGATTTTGCTGTCCATAATTCGCCACGGATTAACTTCTTCACCGTCCAAATTGTATGATACCAAAAGTCGTTTGTTATGTTGTTAAATTCGCATTCCGACAATAAAATGTAAGAAGTTCTTTCAGTAGCGGTTAGAGGTAAAATATGTTCCATACCGATTTTATCAATTAAGATACGATAACCACGCTTCAATATATCAATCTCATTATTCCTAATAGCGTTTTCTAAACTATTTCGAGAAAGAATAACAAAATCAACATCAAGTGCATTATCAAAAAGTATTCTTCTTTCTTTCTCTCCGCCAATTGTGTCTTCAATAAAAGAAATATGAAAATTTCCAATTTGTTCAAGCCAATGATCGGATTGCAGAAAAAAGTTAGGGTCATCAACAACCATTATAATATCTAGATCAGAAAAATCATCCGCAGGATGGTTGTTTCTAGCCTGAGAGCCAATCATTAAAGCCGCATGTACTTTATCAGTTCTATTTCCCCATTTCATAAAGTTGTTGATGATCAATTCAAATCGGTTCATATTTATCTCCAGCAAACACTATTTTACGAATCCCAAAGTTGGTGAATAACGGAATAAAGGTTTTCCTATGATATCTTTAAGAGGAACATATTTTGATATCCAGTATCTCGCATCTTCCGATACATTTCGGTTGTCCCCTAGAAAGAAATAACAGCCTTCTGGAACTTGAAATTCCATATCTGCTTCTGGTTTCATAGGCTCTTTTAAATACGGCTCGTCTAGTGGAGTTTCCGAATGGTTTATGTAAACCTTACCATCTTTGATTGTTACAGTTTCATTCGGTAAACCAATAACACGCTTGATATAATTTTCAGATCGATCATCAGGGTATATAAATATTGCGATATCACCACGCTTTGGTTTTGAAAATGCATAAGATAATCGATTACCAATCAGGCGGTCTTTTGTCATAATCGTGTTTTCCATAGAACTAGATGGTATCTCAACTTTTATAATAACATAAGTATTTACTAGTAACGCCATAATAAAACCCGCTGCTATTATTAAAATCCAGCTTATAATCTCATTACGAACCTTTTTCTGTTTCTCTTCCGCTGTCAATTCTTTCTTTTCTGATTCCTGTAGGTCTTTTGCCATAATAACACCTCATTTCTAATGAAATTTATTCATGACAAGAAAAAGTTAGCGTAGCTTACTTTTCTTGATTATATTCCATTCTTCTTTTAATGCAAACGCTACAGATACTCATTCATTTTTTTATGGGGTGCCGCAAAAATTGTGACAACCCCATATATGTTAGAATAAAATATCTTTCTTTCTGTTAAGTAAACGTGCTCCGGTCGTTATCATTAATGCTCCAGTTACGCAACCAATTAGTGTTACACTAATTCCAACTACAAGACTTATGATACCAGATGAATTCATTGTTTTATATACTTTCTCCATGCTAACCTCGTTTCTGGCTACAAATACCTTTTATTAACGCTTATGCTTCTACTCCGTACTGCTCATAATAAGCATCTATTGCCTGTTTTAATTGATCATCAATCACTACTTTTCCATTATAAGGCTTTCCATATAAATGTTCAACTACTTCTTTCATTGTTACGATTGCTGTAGTTTCGATACCGTAGTTTTCTTCTATTTCTTTTAAAGCACTCTTTTTACCTTGTCCTCGCTCCATACGGTCAACAGAAACTACTAATCCTACCACATCAACATTTCCCTGTGCAGAAAGAATTGGCATTGTCTCACCAATAGAGGTTCCAGCAGTCGTAACATCTTCAATAATAACAACTTTGTCACCATCACTGATTGGACTTCCAAGAAGGATCCCAGTATCACCATGATCCTTAACTTCTTTACGATTAGAACAGTATTTTATATCCTTATCAAAATGCTCACTAATGGACATTGCAGTTGCAACACTAAGAGGAATTCCTTTATAAGCTGGTCCAAAAAGTACATCAAAATCAAGTCCATATGCATCATGAATCGCTTTTGCATAGTACTCACCAAGTTTTCTCAGTTGAGCTCCTGTTCTGTAAAAACCAGTGTTAACAAAGAAAGGTGTCTTTCTACCGCTTTTCGTTGTAAAATCACCAAATTTAAGTACTCCGCAATCAACCATAAATTCAATAAACTCTTTCTTGTACTGTTCCATAAGTATTCTCCTTTATATTTTCCTTGTATTTATATAATTACAACTTGTGCTAATAAAACCTATTTTACACACCCAATCAAATCGTTAATATCACTTATTTGATTCTTTCTCATGAACTCTTCGATACCCTCAATAACTTCTACCGTAGCATATGGATTTATAAAATTAGCAGTACCAACTGCTACAACCGTTGCTCCTGCCATAATAAATTCTAGTGCATCCTCCGCATTTTGAATACCGCCCATACCAATGATAGGAAGCTTAACTGCATTCGCAACTTGATATACCATACGAACTGCAATTGGTTTTACTGCAGGCCCTGACATCCCGCCAGTCTTATTCGCAATTGCAAATGCTCTGTGGTTAATATCAATTTTCATACCAGTTAAGGTATTGATTAGTGAAAGTGCATCGGCACCACCAGCTTCTGCTGCCTTCGCCATTTCTGTAATGTCAGTAACGTTTGGACTTAGCTTTACAATGACTGGTTGCTTCGCATGTCGTTTAATCTCGTCCATAATCATAGCAATCATCTTAGGATCTTGTCCAAAAGCGATACAGCCTTCTTTTACATTCGGGCAGGAAATATTAAGTTCCAATAAATCAACTGCCTCCTCAGATAAGCGCTCTACCACTTCAACATATTCCTTAACGGATTTTCCACAGACATTCACAATGACCTTAGTATCAAACTGCTTTAAAAATGCTAAGTCTCTTTCCACAAACATGTCAACACCAGGATTTTGTAACCCGATTGCATTTAACATACCACCATAGGTTTCTGCAATTCTAGGTACTGGATTCCCTGGCCAAGGAACACTAGAAACTCCTTTTGTTGTTATCGCTCCAAGACGATTTAAATCAACAAATTCACTATATTCCATACCTGATCCAAAAGTTCCGGACGCTGTTGTAACCGGGTTTTTAAACGTAACTCCTGCAATTGTAACGTTCGTATTCATACTTTACCTCGTTTCTTCACATTCTTAAGTTTGTTTGTGGATCAGCACAGACACAAAACTTATTTTCTCACTCCTGCGCATGTATGCGTGTGCTTATCTACGTACAGCACATTCAATTTTATAATTCAATTTCATCTGCATAGAAAACAGGTCCATCCTTACAGACTCTTTTATTATTGACATTACTATGGTGATCCTTATCCTTGGATTTGCACACACAAGCAAGACAAGCACCAATTCCACATGCCATTCGCTCTTCCATGGATAATTGAGCTACTAAATTATGTTCACTTGCAAAACTCTTAACTCCACGAAGCATCGGAGTTGGACCACATGCAAAAATCATGCCATCCGTAATACCATGCTCACGCATTGCATCGATGACATTTCCTTTTGTACCAATACTACCATCTTCGGTAGCAATGATTACTTCACCATATAACTTAAATTCGTCCACTAAAAATGTTTCTGAACGATATCCAAGTACTATTTGTTTTTTACCTGGGAGATTTTTTGCGAGTTCTAACATTGGAGGAATTCCAATGCCACCACCAATTAGGATGGAATTAGATGTGTTTTCAAGGAAAAAGCCATTGCCTAGCGGCCCCATAATTTCAATTTCGTCCATTTTTTTTGCTTCTGCTATTTCATTCGTACCTGCACCAGCAACACGAAAAACGATTCTTAACATTGTTTTCTCATCATCGATTTCACAGATACTAATTGGACGTGGAAGTAAACGACTTCCCTCCTTACAGTAAATAGAAAGAAATTGTCCAGGTTTTGCAACTTTTGCAATGGACTCTTCCTTTAACCATATGCTGTAGATACCATCACAGAGTAATTCATTCTCCATAATGACAGCTTTTGTTTTTTTAATTTCCGCCATGTACCACACCAAGCCTTTCCAAATGATATCCATAACATTGTATACGATTACTTTTAAAAACGCAACCGTTGATTTTTGAGATACCACTGATAAATTTCTTCCTTTGCAAGATCAAAACTAGAAAATATTTTAATTGCATTCTGGGCGTTGTAGTAAACCTTCCAATATCCAGTAATTAAAGAATTTTTCCCATCTTCTTTGATAAACTCTAATATATCTTCTATTGGATATCCAAGAAATACTCCAATCTCGTGTGGAAATGGTTCTTCTTCAAAAAAATACTCTTCTAACCTTATAGATAATCTAGAAACAATATTTGAAAGACTTCCATGAGGATAATTAAACTTATCTAACAAAAGTCTAGCCCTTGCGTCATTTACTTTTTCTAAAAGCATGTCCTCTCGATAAATAAGATAGACAGTAAAGTCCTCTGTTAAGACGACTGGCTGAATTAGTAACTGATTACATAATATTAGATGAAGGAAACATCCAAATACTTCTATTTGCTCTTGTGTTTTATGCATTACAGATAAACTACAGGCTGCCCTGCAGTGCATAATGACCGGTGCACATGGCAATAGCAGCCCAAGAAACATTTGATTTAATTTTTTAAGTTTACTAGACCCGTATCTTGCTAATACTTTCATCTTAGTACATCCTCTCTTTTTAATAAAGTAACCAAATTCATTAATCTACAGTAACATTATAGTAAAAACTTTGATATTAATCGTACTCCTTAATAACCCCATTGTTTGGTATCTCTTTGTCTTTTGGCATATCTTTCTCTTCTGAATTTTCATACGGATCACTTTCTTTTATATCATTCTTATTTAAAGAATTTTGATATTGTTCGACAGAAGGATCTTTCATAGAAAAAATTCTGTGATATTCTTTTGTTTCTAGATCCTTGTAAGTCTCCGAACGATTACGATATAAAAATTTGGTTAATGCATACGTATCAACCCAGATTTCATTGTTACCTTCTTTTTGTGATTCATCAAAAATCAACTGCAATCCGAAATGAAGATGTGAGGTAGTAATATTATTTGTATTTTCTGTCGTACTATAACCTGTTCTTCCAAGATAACCTATTACATCACCGGCTGATACAATACTGCCTACTTTTAACTCTTTATTATAAGGAAAATTCTTACGCATATGTGCGTAATAATAATAGCGTTTTCCATCAAAACTACGTATTCCAATCCTCCATCCACCGTATTGATTCCAACCTAACGCTTCTATGTAACCAGATTCTACTGCAATGATTGGCGAACCCACTTGCCCCATCATATCATGCCCTAAATGAACTCGTTTGTATCCATAGCTTCTGGAAGCTCCAAAATCATCGTAGTCATAATAGTAAAAGTTTTTCGCTATTGGAGAAAATCCTTTTAAACCATAACGTTTTTCCCATACCTTTGATGGTGTTACAGTAGGAGGCGGTGTCTCCATTGGCGTACTTGATGGAGTCCCTGTTGGGGTGCTAGTTTGTGAACCTTTTGGTGTACTTGTTGGTGACCCTGTTGGGGTACATGCTGGTGATCCTGATGGAGAATCTTTTGATAATGACGTCTGATTATTTTGCTTGCTAGGATCATATACTTCTATTTCATATTCGCCGATGAGACCTCCAAGAATCGCAGCATAAGCCTCATAATAATAAGAATAATACTTCATATCTTTTGTAAGGCTCTCCATTGTATCCTTTCCTGATAATAACTTATCAGCAAGCTGTTCCATATCTTTTGCTTTAAACTTTTTAAAGTCACCACCATACTTTGCTCCTAAATAAGATAATAGTTCTACAAAATGAAGCTCGACATCTTTATTATGAGTATCGATATCATAATGATATGCTTTATCTAGAGCATCATAAGTAACATTAAATTCCACCCACTTAATATATTTTTTATCAGTCGAAGGATTCACTGCTACTTCAATCGATTGATTATCTGATTTTTTATTCCATAGAAAAGTAATGCAAAGGATAAGTATGGTTAATATTTCTAAACAAATAATTATATTCCCTTTTTTTCTTAACCATTGGAATCGGATGGGTCTTCTAAATTTTATATTTCGAAAAAAAGCCTTCATGTCTGTCTTACTTCTCCTATCGTATTGATAATATCTTATGTGATAGTGCTTGTCTTTATTCGATGAGAAAAACTTTTTACTTTTCAATAAATTTTAGAGGTGGAAAGGCACGCAAACTGTCCACGAGACATAAAGTAGTAATAAACAAAAGCGTTGAGGTGCCCGCTTGAAGTCGTTTCCGAAACCGCTAAGCGCAAAGGAAGAAAACGAGATGTTACTTCAATGTAAAGCAGGAAATAAGGTTGCGAGAGATACTTTAATTGAACGTAACCTTCGTTTAGTTGCGCACATTGTTAAGAAGTATAACACGCCGGATCGAGAAACCGACGACTTAATTTCCATAGGCACGATTGGGCTAATTAAGTCCATCGATACCTTTGATTCCACGAAAGGTATTCGACTTGCCACCTATGCCTCTCGTTGTATAGACAACGAACTATTAATGATGCTTCGTAGTGGTAAAAAACAGGCACGGGAAGTATATCTTTATGAACCTATCGGCTCTGACAAAGAGGGAAATGAAATAAATCTTTTAGATGTCATTGAAAGCACAGATGAAGATATTGTTGATATCTTTGAAATTCAAGAAAATATCAAACGACTCTATACGTTTCTAAACACTGCCTTAAACGAAAGAGAACAAGAAATCATTATTATGAGATATGGGCTAAGTGGAGAGAAAGAAATCACGCAAAGAGAAATTGCAGATAAATTGGGAATCAGTCGCAGTTATGTGAGTCGTATTGAAAAGAAGGCACTAAAAAAATTAAAGGACTTATTTGAAAGTTAACAAGCATACTAGTAAAGAATTAACATACCCCCTTTTCAAAAAACGAGGTAAGAAAGACCTCAAAGTAATGCAATACGCCATGAATGGCGCACTAAAAAAGAGAAAATGAAAATTAATGATTTCACTTTCTCTTTTTTAAGTTAGCACAATCATACCCAAAGACTTGATATAGTGCCTTCTATATGAAAAATTCACGATGCGTACTTTTTCTTATTCACCGCAAGAAGTACATCCACAATCCTTTTTAGAATTATCGGATTTCTCTTGAACACGTATGATATCATATTGAGAGGTCTCTTTATCAAAGGTAACAAAAATCTTTCGTTGTGGATGAGGGCAGCTCTCCATCTCATTTCCTTCCTCATCTGTGATTCTTAAAACCTTGGTAGGAATATTCTCACCATTTGGCTTCATAATTTCAACCATATCGCCTACAGTAAACTTATTTCTCTGCTCCATCTCACTAGCACCTTCTGCATTACGAGAAGAAACGATTCCTAAATAAGTATACTCTTTTACATAAACATTGTTATCGTAAATTTGTGTATTGGAATCTGGCTTTTGGAAGAAGAAACCTGTAGTAAACTGGCGGTACGTACACTTTCCGATTTCTGCTTTATAATACTCCATGTTCTCACGATATTTATCAACAGACTCATAGAAATCATCGATAGCTTTACGGTATGTTCTTGCTACTGTAGCAACATAAAGAGCGGTCTTCATACGGCCTTCAATCTTTAAGCTATCAATTCCTGCTGCAACAAGTTCAGGAATATACTCAATCATGCAAAGGTCTTTGGAATTAAAGATATAAGTTCCGCGATCATTTTCAAATACAGGCATGTATTCCCCTGGTCTTGTCTCTTCAACAACGTGATATTTCCATCTACAAGGATGTGTGCAGGCTCCAAGATTTGCATCTCTTCCAGTAAAGTAATTACTTAAGAGACAACGTCCAGAATAGGAGATACACATCGCGCCATGAACAAAGGTTTCAATCTCAAGTTCATCTGGGATATTCGTGCGTAACTGAGAAAGTTCTTCTAAAGATAATTCACGTGCAGAAACAACACGTGCTGCACCTTGCTTATGCCAGAACTGGTAAGTACGATAATTTGTACTGTTTGCTTGTGTACTTATATGAAGCTCAATCTCAGGTACAATCTCTTTTGCAATATCAAATACACCTGGATCAGAGATAATTAACGCATCTGGTTTAACTTCTTTTAATTCACGGAAATACTCTTCTACACCTTTTAAATCACGGTTATGAGCTGTTATATTGGCTGTAACATAAACTTTTTTACCATACTGATGCGCAAATTCAATTCCTTTTTTCATATCATCTAAAGAAAAGTTCTTCGCTTTTGCACGTAAACCGTACATCTCACCGCCAATATAAACAGCGTCTGCACCATATATGATTGCTGTTTTTAACACTTCTAAGTTACTTGCTGGAATTAACAATTCCGGTTTTTCTCTACGAAACATAGTTTCCTCCTATTTCTTCTTACCTCTATTAACACTACTGTATATTCATATCTGTCTACAAATTCTATCGGAAACAGATCACTATCTGAAACAAATTTCATTTGATCGCAGATTAAATACAGCTTAAATAGAAA
Source organism: Lachnoclostridium phytofermentans ISDg (assembly GCF_000018685.1). NCBI lineage: Bacteria > Bacillati > Bacillota > Clostridia > Lachnospirales > Lachnospiraceae > Lachnoclostridium > Lachnoclostridium phytofermentans. The sequence continues at coordinate 2,825,775 of NC_010001.1, forward strand.
GCATTCTATCGTATCTTTGTACTAACTGCCATTCCATCCCCAACTGGCAGAATCATCGTTGTTAAATCATCCCTATGAGTTAATTCATATAAGTACTCCCGCATTCTTGTATGAATCGTTCGATCTCTTCTCGTGATGCTATACTTTGATTTTGCAATACTACCTTCCTGTAGAACATTATCCGTTATAAATAATCCGTTCACCGGAAGTAATTTCATGATCTCAGGAAGAAAATTCATGTATTGTCCTTTTGCAGCATCCATAAAGATAAAATCGTAACAGTCTGTAAGCTCACTTAACGTTTGCATATTTCCAGAAGGGCTAAAAAGTGATACATCATCTGAAGTACCTGTTCTATTTAAAACTTTCAGTGCATCGATTGCATCCCCCATAACAAGAGAAATATCCGAAGCTCTTCTTGCTTTCGCTAAATTTTTCTTCGCTTCCACAATTCTCATCGGTACCTTTTCTATGGTAGTAATATGACAATCCTCAGGCATATATTCACTTAGTAAAGAACAAGAGAATCCAACCGCCGTACCTACTTCAAGGATTTGTTTTGGTTGCTTCATATCTAGAAAAAATTTTAGTACCGCTTGCGCTTCTTTTCGAATGATAGGTACTGCATTTTCTAATGCTTCTTTTTCTAATATTCTTAGATACTGTGGCAATTCTAATTCCAAAGAATTAATGTACGCGGTAATATGTTCGTCCACGATTTTCATGACTTTCCTCCATCCATGTAACGATACAATGCATTATTAATGATTTGCATTGTTAATTCTATGCATTGTTTATGCTATGAAATATCTATCAATAAGAAAGGACTACCCGTAGCCGCTGGAAAGTGGAAACATTTCAACAACGGCCACGGTAGCCCTAATATTCAAGAAGATAGATATTTCATTCAATATTCTTCTATCTTGTTTCGATACTAATTACGGTATTACGTTGCTATTTGGAGAAGTTTTTGTATCCTGTTTTTTCCCTTCATCCTCTTCTTTAACTATCGAATTGTTATAATCTGTAATAACATCTAATATTTCATCATAATCCATAGATGTATTTAAAATAAATGTTCCAGGATAGATGTTATAATCTTTAAATTTTGTCTTTAAGTAGAAAGAATACTTATTGACAATGAGATTACCAGCTTCTAGTTTTCTAGCGACATCCATAGTAGACTCACCTTTTGCAATCTGAAATTCTATATCGATCCCTGGCTCTGCCTCAACGGATACAGAACCGAATAGCTGATAAGAAAAATTATATGTGATTTTTACAGCCTGAATTAAGACTAATATAATCGCAATATAAAATAAGATATTTAAGAATACTCGAAGTACTGCACTTGTGATTTTTAATGCAACTTTGGTACTATCGGATTTCGCCATCTTATGCCTCCAAGCCTCTCTCTAACTATACCTCCATGATGATTGGAAGAATCATCGGATTCCTCTTCATCTTCTTCCACAAGTAGTCGCTAAGAGAATCTTTTATTTCGTTTTTAATCTTGCCCCAGTCTGTCATATTTTTATTCAGACATTTATCAAGAGCATCGTTTACTACAGTTCTCGCCTCTTCCATCAGATTCTCAGACTCTCTGACGTATACAAAACCTCTCGAGACGATATCTGGTCCGGATAACACTTGATTACTGAATTTTTCAAGAGTTACAACAACAATAATAAGACCATTTTCTGATAAATGTTGTCTATCACGAAGAACAATATTACCTACATCGCCTACACCAAGTCCATCCACTAAGATGCCTTGTGCTGGGATATGATCTACAATCTTCGCTCTATCTTCAGATAAAGATAATACATCACCAGATGTTAAAAGAACTACATTATCTTTCTTTACGCCCATATCTTGAGCCAATTCCGCATGACATTTTAAATGACGGAATTCACCGTGAACTGGAATCGCAAACTTCGGTTTTGTTAAAGCATAAATAAGTTTAATCTCTTCCTGACAAGCATGACCTGATACGTGAGTATCCTGGAAGATTACCTTTGCACCCTTCATGGAAAGCTCATTGATAATCTTGGAAACATTTTTCTCATTACCCGGAATTGGAGTTGAACTAAAAATAACGGTATCTCCAGGGGTAATCGATACCTTACGATGAATGGAAGCTGCCATACGAGATAACGCTGCCATTGATTCACCCTGACTACCAGTAGTAATTAATACTAACTGTTCATCAGTGTAGTTCTTCATCTGTTCAATGTCAATCAAAACATTGTCTGGAACTGTAATATATCCAAGTTCTGAGGCAGTCGTCATGATATTCACCATACTTCTACCTTCAATTACAACCTTACGGTTATATTTCACTGCAGAGTTAATAATCTGTTGAACACGGTCTACATTGGAAGCAAATGTTGCAACTATAATACGGTGTTTTGAATTCTCTGCAAATATATTATCAAAGGTTTTTCCAACGGTACGTTCTGACATGGTATATCCAGGACGCATTACATTGGTACTATCGCACATAAGTGCAAGTACACCTTTTTTACCAAGCTCGCCAAATTTCTGTAAATCTATGGTCTCTCCAAAAACCGGAGTATAATCCACTTTAAAGTCACCGGTATGAACTATGATACCTGCTGGTGAATAGATTGCTAATGCAGCAGCATCTGCAATACTATGATTGGTTCGAATAAATTCGATACGGAAACATCCTAAGTTTATGGATTGTCCGTACTTGATTACTTTACGTTTTGTAGATTTTAATAAGTTATGTTCTTTTAACTTATTCTCAATGATTCCCAAAGTAAGTTTTGTTCCATAAATTGGTACATTAATGTCTTTAATTACATAAGGTAGAGAACCGATATGATCCTCATGACCATGAGTGATAACAAATCCTTTTACCTTTTGAATATTATCCTTTAGATAAGTAATATCAGGAATTACTAGGTCAATTCCAAGCATCTCATCTTCTGGGAACGCTAATCCACAGTCAACAACTATGATACTATCCTGATACTCAAATGCAGTAATATTCATTCCAATCTGACCTAAACCACCAAGTGGTATAATCTTTACCGCTGGTTTCGCATCTGGTTCTGGTGTTTCAACAACCGGAACGGTTAGTTCAACCTTATTGTTATTCGCAGCGCGCTCTACCTTAAAAGGTCTTGGCTTTCTCCTCATACGATTGTTTCGATCCGAGTTTCCGTTTCTGCGATTAACTCCTCCTGGTTCCATCTGGCTATTTTTGTTTTCTTGATTGTTTTCTTTACTATTTTCTTTTCCTTTCAAATTGCACCTCCAAAATTTTATATGTAATTTCGTCGGGCAAACGTTTGGAAGTGGACGTTTTATTCTTCTTGATTTTTTGCATCATTCTCTGCAAAACCTTTGCATGCACTGCAAATACCAAATAACTTTACTTCATGATTTAGCACTTGAAAATCCATGGTAGCCTCTATTTTATGCTCCAAATTCTCTAATAAATCATCTTGAAATGTAAATACTTGCCCACAATTCACACAAATTAGATGGTGATGGTGGTGTACGGAAGTCTCTTTACTGCATTTACCGATTTCATACCTCACATATCCATCATTCAAATTTAGTTTATCAATTAACTTTAACTCTGATAATACCTGTATGGTACGATAAACTGTGGCTAACCCAATATCAGGATACATGCTTCTTACACAATCATAGATATCCTCAGCTGTTAGGTGTTCATCCGGCCGATTACTTAACACCTCTAGGATCGCGATACGTTGTGTTGTTACCTTTAACCCATTTTGTTTGAGTAAGGTTTTAAAGTTTTCCTGCATATCTGTCAATTCCATCACCTACTTCTCTTGCTCATTCCATGTTACGTTTGCTTACGTGAATTTCATACTATTTGTGACGATTTCATATATATTAAAGTTTTACTTTCCGCTATTCTATATGTTTTCTATCTTATATTATCGTATTTTATCGATTGTATACGTCTTCCAAAATTGTCCAAACACCTGTATACTTATAAAACACGATTTTATAATATTTGTCAATTAGTTTATATCGTTAAAAATATCATTATAATGACATTATATTCTAGTTTGTAATAAATTCTATGATGATACTATTTACTTTTATTAATTCAACCATCCAACTTGTTATTGGAGATCATAATAAGTATTTCGAGATTTTAAGAGTCTATTTTCAATTTATAAAAAATTACTCTGAAACTACTAATAAGATAAAAGCATAACAAACAAAGGTAGCTGCTACCTGATTTTAAACTGTATCATTTTATATAAATAGTTTAATCTATTCTGTAATAATATCCGTATCCTCTAATAATTCTTCAAATACAGCTGCGATTGCTTCTAATTCGTTATCGTCTTCCACCATATCATAAATCGCATCGGAACTTTCTTCTGGTGATACATCTTTAAGAATGTATGCATCTGCTTCGTCTGCGTCCATATCCTCTGTTACTAATAAGTACTCTGTACCATTTAGTTTTGTTTGTTCAAGTACATAAAAGATTACTTCCTCATCATCTTCAGTAAAGAAGCTTACTTTTCTATTTTCTTCCATTATAAATTCCTCTCATACAATATATTCACTAGAAAAATTACCTTGCTTACAATCCAAGAAAATCTTCTTTTATAATGATTTATAAGCTAACGAAATTTTATAGTGAATCTGTTAAATTTAATTTCTTTTTATTTGATAAGTAGTCTAAATAACCTTGTAATATAAATACTGCTGCAAGTTTATCTACTACCTCCATCTTCTTTTTAAGACTGACTTCACCAGCATTTAGCACCTGATGAGCTGCAACAGTCGTTAAACGCTCGTCCCATAATACTACAGGAAGTCCTGTCCTACGTCGAAGATGTTCTGCAAATTCCTCTGATTTTTCAGCACGTTCACCTATGGTATTGTTCATATTTTTCGGATATCCAAGTACAATTTCTTCTACTTCATATTCTTTTATCAATTCTTCAATACGTGCTAGAGTCTGACGAAGCTTAGTCTCTGACTTTCTTCGTATCACTTCAATACCCTGCGCTGTAAGTTTTAAACTATCACTGATAGCCACGCCTACCGTCACAGAGCCATAATCCAAACCCATTATTCTCATTAGCTTTTAACCTCTGAAATCTTACATTAATAGAAAAGCAGCGTGGTTGCCACTTTCCTATTAATTATAACAAGTGAGACCATTTATAGACTCATCTTGCATTAATTCCAATTCCTTATCTTCTTTTTAAATGATTATCAATGTAATAATGCATTAATTCCTCTAAAATTTCATCACGTTCGACTTTCATAATCAAACTTCTGGCATTTCTGTGGTTTGTAATATAGGTCGGATCTCCGGACATGATATATCCAACAATCTGATTTACCGGATTGTATCCCTTCTCAGTTAAAGCGAGATACACGATGTCAATAACATCCTTCACCACGATTTCCGGTTGTTTCTGAACTCTAAAATATTGTGTATTGTTTATCTCCTGCATCTCATCACGCCCTTCCTAGTCAACGGTAATCATTTAACAAACCTCGATATCCGAATAATACAATTCCATATTGGACCGTTCCTCTTTTTGCAACTTACTAATATCATAATACAAATGTTCGGAAATTTCAATCTATTATTTCTGAAAGCATGACATCTTCATTCAAATATCCCGTAATACGTACGTTTACTAACTCATTACTTTTTAAGTTTGATACAGGAATAGCAACTTTTACATAACGAGTAGTATGACCAATCATATACAAAGTATCCTCTATCATTGTCTCTTCTTCAGTCAAGACAATTTCATTGATTCCGATAAAAGAATCCAAATACTTTGCTCTCATCTTTTTCTCTGAATCAAATAAATTTTCACTACGCTTTGATTTTATTTGTTCTGGCACTTGATTTGGCATTGCTTCTGCCTTGGTTCCTTTTCTCTTTGAATACTTAAAAATATGCATTTGAGAAAATTGAACTTTTTCAAGGAACGCCTTGGTATCTTCAAACTCTTCCTCTGTTTCCCCAGGGAATCCAACGATTACATCCGTAGTAATTGCAGGATTTTCATAATATGTTCGAATAATCTCACATCGCTTATAATAATCATCCGGAGTATACTTACGATTCATTCTAACTAGTGTTTCTTTACAACCACTTTGAAGGGATAAATGAAAGTGAGGGCATAATTTTGATCTAGCTAGAGTTTTAACAAATTCTTCAGTGATTATTCTTGGTTCTAAAGAACTTAAACGAATTCTATTAAGACCTTCTATTTCACTTAAACTTAAAATAAGTGTCATTAAAGGTGAAATACCATTCTCAGGAAGTAAAGCTGCTTGCTCTTTTACTGATAGGGTCTCAAGACCATAAGAAGATAAATGGATTCCAGTTAAGACTATTTCTTGATATCCATTTTCTACAAGTCGCATCACTTCTTTTTTGATTTCCTCTTCACTTCTACTTCTAATTCTGCCACGAGCATAAGGAATAATACAGTAACTGCAGAACTGATTACAACCATCTTGAATTTTAATATATGCTCTTGTTTTTTCTGTTACGGCCGCTATTGCTAATTCCTCGTATTCAAAATCATTATCAATATCTATAACAGCATAGTTGCTTTGGTTATCATAATATTCATCAACCAAGGAAACAATTTCGTTCTTTTTATTATTTCCAATCACTAAGTCAACGGTATCATCCTCAAGTAAAGCTTCTTTTGCTGCCTGAACATAACAACCAACCGCGATTACTACGGAATTTGGATTATTCTTTTTTGCTTTATGAAGCATTTGACGAGATTTTCGATCCGCAATATTGGTAACTGTACAGGTATTTACAACATAAATATCAGATAGTTCTTCAAAATCCACAATCGTAGCACCAGCATCTAAAAAAAGTTGCTGCATAGCTTCTGTTTCATAGGAATTCACCTTACAACCAAGCGTTAAAAAAGCTACCTTTTTACCTGTTACATTATTAATAGAAGTTTTGTTGGTATTACTCGTTTGATTAATTTCTTGCATTTGTAGCTACAATCCTTTCTATTTTCAGGCTTATCAAAAAATAAACCGGTAATTATCATAAAATATATCATCTTTTTTTCTACACTTTGTATATTGACATTTAATAGGGTTAAATGTACTATATTAGTGAGAATAGGTTTCCTGTGTATTCCAGTTATTTTGGAAATAAGGTACCAAAAATTCAAAGTATCCTGCGGGGTTTACAGTTTCCGCTAAGGACTTGAATAATACATCAACATCATTAAGGAGGAATTTCTCATGAAAACAGTAAAGATTTCATTAAATTCAATTGATAAGGTTAAGTCCTTTGTAAACGATGTTACTAAATTCGATTCCGATTTTGATTTAGTATCAGGAAGATATGTTATCGATGCAAAATCTATAATGGGTATCTTCAGTTTAGATTTATCTAAGCCAATCGAACTTAATATCCATGGCGATGGTAATATGGATGAAATTTTAGCAATTTTAGAGCAATACATCGTTGAGTAATTAAACATAATCAAACAGTTGTTATCTATGATAACAACTGTTTTTTTATTACTTAACTGTAATAACTTCTCTTGTCTCAAGCGCTGTCTTAACCAATTCATCAATTTTTTCTGATAGATTAAGCTCATTCTTTTCTATTACAGATAGGATTGGTCTTGTTACCGGATGTTTTGCTACGAAAATTGTACAGCAATCTTCAAAAGGCAATACTGATGTTTCAAAAGTCCCAATTCGCTCGGAGATATCGATAATCTCTTGCTTATCCATACCGATTAGCGGACGATATACTGGCATTGTACAAACAGCGTTTGTTGCAGCTAAGGATTGCATGGTCTGACTTGCTACCTGACCAATACTCTCACCTGTAATTAAACCAAGACACTTACTGCGATTTGCAATTGACTCTGCAATTTTCATCATATAACGGCGCATAATGATTGTTAATTCTTCATGAGGACACTTCTCATAAATATATAACTGAATATCGGTAAAATTCACGACATGGAGCTTAATAGGTCCTGTGTAAGCAGATATTATCTTAGCTAAATCAACTACTTTTTGCTTCGCTCGCTCACTGGTATAAGGAGGCGCATGAAAATAAGTTGCTTCTATTGTTACACCACGTTTTGAAATCATATATCCAGCTACCGGGCTATCAATACCACCAGATAGTAATAACATCGCTTTTCCACCTGTACCAACCGGCATACCGCCTGGTCCTTTTAAGGTGTTAGAATATACATAAGCTTTGTTACGAACTTCCACGGTAATATATTCCTGTGGTGTGTGAACATCTACTGATAGTTCTGGAAAACGGTCTAATAAATAAGCTCCCATCTTGGAACAAATCTCTGGAGATTGAATTGGATACTGCTTGTTACCACGTTTCGCTTCTACTTTAAACGTAAATGGTTTACGTCCATAAAATTTCTCTACATAATCACCAACTTCTTGTTTAATATCTTCCCAATCGGTTGAATTAATTACTATAACTGGGCTTATTCCTGTAATACCAAATACTCTTTGTAATGCTGCAACAGTTTCATCGTAATCGAAATCATCTGGACACTCTACAAAAACACGTCCTTGTTCTCTAGAGACTTCAAAGTTTCCTAGTTTATTTAGGTTAAAACGAATCTGATCTTTTAAAGCGTTCTCAAATATGTGACGATTTTTACCTTTTAGACCTATTTCTGCGTATTTTATTAAAAATGCTTTATACATAAATTCTCCATTCTTCCACCATCCCATTAATTTAGGTGGTAGCGCAATATTTGTATTGTGAATGAAACTATTCTATAATTTGAAGATTAGTTTTACTTTCACTGTATGAAAATTGTATTTTTTTCTCTGTAAACAACGGTTTTTTCACTCTTAAAAACATGCCTTCACAGAAATCTGTAAGTTTGTTTCAAGGATTACACAGTTATAAACTTCAATGTACACTGTTGTCCTATTATTTTCTTGTATAACGTCGTAACATAGGTACTATTTCATTTAGTACCTCCAAGGTATAATCAATTTCTTCCATCTTAGTATTGACAGAAAAGCTAAATCTGAGTGTAGAGTCTAGTAAGCCCTTTTCAACACCAATTGCCATCAAAGAACCAGATAAACTTGGATGATTCGAAGCACATGCAGAACCAGAAGAAACATAGATTTCTCTATCCTCAAGTGCATGCAATAATACTTCACTTCGGATGCCTTGAAAACTTGCACTCACTAAATGCGGAGCAGTAAAACGTACTCGTTCTGATAAGGATAAGTCTTCTCGTTCTTTAAATACCGCGTTAACAACGACTTCCGGTATCTGTTGCAATCCTTCAATCATATGAGTTTTTAAGTCATAAAGATGATTGATTTTATCTTCATGATTCTCATAGATTTCACTGATCGCTTGATAAAGACCGGCAATTGCAGGAACATTTTCAGTACCAGAACGATAACCTTTTTGCTGTCCACCACCATGAATGATTGGTTTTACCTTAACTTTATCTTTGATATATAAAAATCCAGCACCTTTTGGTCCGTGGAATTTATGTCCGCTTACAGACATTAAATCAATGCCTTCTTTCTTTGGAAATATCTTAAATTTACCAAAGCTTTGAATTGCATCGGTATGAAATAAAACATCCGGCTTTTTCTCTTTCACAAGTTTTGATAATTTTGCAATGTCCTGAATGGCACCGACTTCGTTATTAACATACATAATAGACACTAAAATTGTATCATCACAGATCTCATTTAATAACGCTTCCTCAATTACCTTACCGTTTTGATCCACCGGTACGAAGCTCACACGAAATCCAAAGTCTTCAAGTGCTATTAAAGGATTGTGCACGGATGGATGTTCAAATTGTGTTGTAATAATATGTTTACCGGAACGTTGATACGCAAGTGCTGTACCGATTAAAGCCATATTATTGGATTCCGTACCTCCAGAAGTAAATACAATCTCCTTTGGTTCTGCCTTAAGAAGCTTTGCAATTGACTCCTTTGCATCTTTGATATATCGCTCCGCTTCCATACCCTTCCGATGCATTGAGGAAGGATTACCAAAGTTAACGTAAAGTGCATCCACCATGATATCACGCACTGATTCCGATACTTTAGTTGTAGCGGCATTATCTAAATAAGCTATCATATTACCTCCATATTGGCGTTTTAAGCTTTAAACTAATATATTTCTTCTATATCTTTTAAACTATTAAAAATTATTCTTCCAGTGTTAGCATGAGATAAGAAAGTATTGTTAGACCAGCTGTTTCTGTACGTAGTATTCGCTTTCCAAGTGTGACTGGAATAATTCCATGTTCCTTAGCTAAATCTACTTCATCTTCCGCAAAACCGCCTTCTGGTCCTATCATAATACCAATCGAGTCTTTCCCTTTGGATTGATTAATTAACGCTCTTGTCTCGTTGATACCGCTAGCACACTCATAAGGTAAAATTGACAAATCGCATTCGGAAGCCATCTTGATTGCTTCTTGATACGAAACTATCTCATGAACCCTAGGAATAAATCCTCTACCAGATTGCTTTGCAGCCCCTTCTGCTATTGCCTGCCAACGCTCAAGCTTTTTCTGTTCCTTTTTCTTGTCTTCTAATTTTACGATCGTTCGTTTCATCATGACTGGAACAATTTCATAAGCACCAAGTTCTACCGCTTTTTGAACAATCAATTCCATTTTATCTTTTTTCGGTAATCCCTGAAACAAGATTAATTTCGCTGGTAACTCAGTGTCTGTTTTTTTACGCTCAGATATAGATAATATAATATTATCTTTTTCAAACTCTGCTATTATACAACAATAATCGATGCCTTGTCCATCACAAGCGATTAATTTTTCTCCTATTTTCATACGGAGAACATTTTTTATATGATTTACATCCGCACCCTCGATGCGGATTGTTGTATCCGAAATGTTGGTTGATTCAATATAAAATCGTTGCATTTACTCTCCCATCTGCAAAATCACATGCAAGAACCAATTTCAATTATAATAGGTCTTTTTTCATAAAACATTATAACACGTAACAAGAAAAATGCCACACATAAAATCTTCTGATTAAATAGTATTTTTCATAAAAACAGTAAATTTTATAAAAATAGAATCTCAAAGCCCAATTCTACAAGGCTTTGAGATTCCAAGAAGTTACTATTAACAAAGGGTATTTTTATGGTTACTATTAGTAGCCTATAGTAGCCTAGCGTTTTCTTTTTAAAATCCAGAATAGGACTCCTCCTGCAAGAACACAGACTGTAGCTATGCCGACCCATAACCATGCATTCCCGCTCTCTTTTTCTGCTACTTCCTGCATATTCGTAGGTAGCTCTTGGATTTCGTCTCCCTTTACTGCATCTTTATCGCCTTTTATTACTGCATCTTTATTCTCTAGAAGAACTAGTGTAGATTTTGCGGGCACTTTAATTGTTCCACCTGTTATGGTTTCTATGACATCGGTTCCAGCAGTATCTTGGTTTACTAATACATCCCATGCATTTGCAGAAAGTACTACTTCCTTTTCTTCTAATGTTCCATTGAATATTAATGCGATTTCTCTACCATCTTTTACCGCATCATGAATTCGGTAAGCAATCACGGAAGAGTCAGAATCGACAAATTCTAACTTTTGTTGTATTTCTTCTGCTGTCTGCATACGGAATGCATCGTAAGTTTTTCTAAGAGCGATTAATCCTTTGTAATATTCAAATAAATCCTTGTATTCTGTCTTATTGTCCCAATTCAACATATTAATGCTGTCTGGCGACTGATAGGAATTATCATTTCCCTTCTTTGTCCTAGCCATTTCTTCCCCTGCTTGGAAAAACGGAATTCCTTGGGAAGTTAGTACAATTGCCGCAGACAATTTGTTCATCTGTACCAACTCTTCTTTAGACGCCATTTTATTCGTTTCTAACAGCTTATCCCATAAAGTCAGGTTGTCATGTGCAGATGCATAATTAATGGTCTGTGACGGCTCATTTGCCCAAAAACGGCTGGAATATGGCACACCGCTTAAATTCACTTGTGGATGAGAAACAGATGCTACGATACCGAATTTTATGGATTCATCCCTATTGGAGACATTGCGTTTTCCACTGTTAATAAATCCTGTATCAGAAGCATCAAATACACTACCCTTTATGGCGTCTCGTATATCATCGCTAAAGCATGCAATTCTTTCATTGAGTTCTACTGCATTATTCTTAATTGCCTGCTTTGAATCTGGTAGAGGAGTAGACCCTCCTGTCCATCCTTCCCCGTACAGAAGAATAGATGGATCTATTTTATCTAAAGCTTCTCTTACCATGTTCATTGTTTCTATGTCATGTAACCCCATTAAGTCAAACCGGAAGCCATCTACTTTATACTCTGTCGCCCAATAAACTACGCTATCAACAATAAATTTTCTTACCATGGCACGTTCTGAAGCTGTCTCATTACCACAACCAGAGCCATTAGTGAAATTTCCGTTTATGTCAGTTCTGTAATAATATCCTGGCACTAAGGATGTAAAGTTGGAATCTCCTGCCGTATAAGTATGATTATAAACCACGTCCATAACTACATGTAGGCCATTTTCATGCAGAGCCTGAACCATCTCCTTATATTCCCTGACACGTACTTCCCCTTGATAAGGATCCGTAGTATAAGAACCCTCCGGAAGATTATAGTTCTGTGGGTCATATCCCCAGTTAAACTTATTTTCACCCAGTTTCGACTCATCAATGGTTTTATAATCAAAGCTTGGAAGAAGGTGGACATGGGTGACACCAAGTTCCTTCATATGGTCAAGACCAGTAGAAAGACCAGCACTATTCGTTGTCCCTGTTTCTGTAAATCCAAGAAACTTCCCCTTATTTTCAATTCCAGAGTTTTCATTCATGGAAAGGTCTCTAACGTGAATTTCATATATCACCGCATCCACCGGATTTTTAAATTCTGGTGAACTATGTTCTCTAAAGCCATCTGGGTCCGTTTCAGATAAATCAATTACCATACCTCGCTCACCGTTTACACCTGCCGCTTTTGCATAGGGATCAACTACAAGCTTTGTTTTTCCATCTACTGTAACTTGGTATACATAATATTTATTTTTTAAATCTCCTTCTATTTCTGCCTGCCAAACACCAGCGCCAGTTTGCTTCATAGGGTAAGTTATCTCCGGTTTCTCCCCGTCTTTGGCTTCTCCATGCGGATAAAAAAGTACAGAAATACTTTCCGCAGAAGGTGACCATACCTTAAATACAGTCTTTTCCTTGCTATACGTTGCACCTAAATCATTACCCTCATAAGTATAGGCGGCTTCAAATTCTTCTGAGGTATAGAGCCCTGAATCAAGGGTTAAATTCCGGCTTCCATAGTCTGTTTTTGATAATGCATATTTCTTTGACATATCCAAAGGTTCCTCCATCGTGATAATAAAAGTATCTGCATATCCTTCCTTGATTGTTTTGTATTCACTGTCCCTTGTACTTGTCGCTTCCACCTTGGAAACAGCTAATTTCGGCGAAAGTTTAAATCCATCCTGCTTGATATCATCTACTCTGCAAGGAACGGAAAGCTTGACTGTTATTTCCTTCATGGAAGTAATCAATGCCGATTCAATTTCCTTACTTCTCTTGATAAAGTCAGCCTTCGGTGAAATAGTTCCTGTTCCCTGCATCCAATACATCTCTAGCTTACTTTCCTCATCAATTTTGGCCGTAGAAAAAGAAACACCTTGATAATCCTCTTCTAACCCATTTTTTAATACATCAAGTGTTATCTTTTTACCATATTTGACTTCTTTTTCTGCTTTTAATATACCATTTTCAATACGCATATGCTCTTTAGTAAGAAAATCTGTCGTCCCATCCTCAAAGGTTAATCGAAATGAAATATCCGTATACTCTTCATCATACCTTAAGTAATTAAGCTTAAGCTGGAAAGATTCTATTGATACCTCTTTTTCATACCCTTCTGGTGCTTCATAAGAAAATGTGCTCTCTCCACTGGATATCCAGATTTCATCCCCAAGTGATGTATCAATAAACCGGTCCTCCGAAACATCTTTTTCCCAAGAATCCGTACGGACAATAAACCCTATCCTGTCTGCACTCTTATCCAGAGAAACCGAAACATACGGCCCAAATGCATCTTCTCCATCAAAATAATATGCCGCGCCATCTTTTCCTTCTGCCCATAACCACAGATTCCATTTTTCATAATCGCCATCATCCCTATGATAATGAATCGTAATGGTATCTGTAGCTCCTTTTGCATTCTTTGTCTGAACACCTATCATCGAAAGCAAAAGGGCAACAACTAGCATTCCAACTATAATTCTTCGCATAAAAACAGCTCCTTTTCTTTTTTATCATATTTTGTAGAAATAAAAACACATAACAATATTGACAACAATTCAAAAATAATAATATGTAGAGCTGGTACAGCAAATCCGATCAGCATGCTAAGAAGCGCTGGCGAGGCTGACGCCATAAGTAATATCCGAAACCTAAGCCAGAACGACATAGGCGAAGACGTCATCCTATAAGCTTTTAAAAGAACCGTCAGTACCAAGTAAAAAAACATCTGTAGGATAACCAGCGTGACGAAAAGCAGCGCCAATATAGGAAAAAGCAGGGAAGTATAATACCCATTATTCACAGAAACATCATTAAACACCGTACCAAACCCCATATTTGAAGCTCTTTCTCTGGAATACCCTTCCATAAACACTACCAACTGGCTGCTCCCAGCATGAATCAAAACATAGTCATTTGAAAAACAAAACCATGTCTCTTTCTTACTTAAACTATTAAGTTCTGAATTCTCAAAAGATTTCTTAATCCACACCCCTGGCATATCTTCCTTTGGTGCAATCACGATCTCATCGTCTAAACTTTCTAAAGAGATTCCTAAATCCTTTAATGAAATATCTGTCTGAAAAGAGATGCTATACAGCCTGGAATACAATTCGTATGGCTCTGCGATAATAATAGAATAAAACAGCGGAAGATATAAGATCAATGTAATCAAAAGAAACTGTAGTACAAGAAACTGTCTTTTTAGCCTTCCTGCTGTCTTAACAAATTTAAAAAAATCTCCAAATCCCAATGTACAGGCAAAGATAAATTCACGCAAGCCATCACCCCTCCCTTCAAAGCCTGATTTCCTATTCTCCTTTGTTAGCACCCGCCGTCAACCCGTTCACGATATACTTCTGGAAGAACATATAAAGAATCGTAATCGGAATAGCGACAATAACGCTTCCGGCACAAAATGCTGTAAAATCTGCATTATTGCTTGTAATCATATCGTACAAGCCGATAGCCATCGTTCTTACTTCATTTTTATTAATTAAGTAACGTGGTAGCATATAGTCCATCCATGGGCACATAAAAGAAGTAATCGCTATAAATGTAATAATAGGAGCCGAAAGCGGCAGTATTATCCTTATAAATACCTGCATTTTTGATGCTCCATCAATGTAAGCCGCTTCATCAAGTGATTTCGGTATATTTAGCATATACCCCCGTACTAGCCAGATACTACCGGGGATGCTGGTGGAGGAATAAACAATCACAAGCATATTCAAGTTATTTAGCATATTAAAATTCAGTGCAACCATATATAGTGCAGTCAATCCCAAAAAACTTGGAAAAGTCTGAAGAATCATAATCACCAATAATCCTATCTTACGACCCTTAAATGGAAATCTGGCAAAAACAAACGCAGTCAAGGTGTGCACCAATACCGAAACTATCATTGTCATTACCGCTACATATAGAGTATTCTTAAACCAAATAGGGTATTTTGTTTCAGTAAACAGTCTAATATAATTATTAAATGTTGCATTTTCAGGAATCATACTTCCTCGACTGATTCCGCCTTTGACTGGACTAAATGACGTGCCAACTACCCAAATCAGTGGGTACAACACAATCACAGCCACAATCAGCAATTCAAGGTGAATCAAGGTGCTCTTAATCAGTTTTTTTACTTTTTGTCCATTCATGCTTCCCCTCCTAATCTTCTTTAAATGCACGTGTTCTAAGCAAATTAAAGCCTGAAACGGATGCCACTACGATAAAGATAAAAATACTCATTGCTGCTGCATAGTTATACATTCTCTGATTCAATGTCAGCTTAAATATCCATGATATCAATATATCGGTAGAACCTGCCATCTGATAGGTTGGATTTGCAGGTTCACCTCCTGTTAGAAAGTAAATCAATCCAAAATTATTGAAATTATGGGTTACACTCATTACAATCTGAGGTGCAGTAGCGGAAATAATATAAGGAAAAGAAATCTTCCGAAACAACTGGAAGCCATTAGCTCCGTCCATCTGAGCCGCTTCATATAATTCCTCAGGAATGGTAGTAAGAACACCTGATATCAACATCATAAAGTATGGAAATCCAAGCCATAAGTTTACCATAATAAGACAAAACCTTGCCCAGTTTGTATTACTTAAAAATGGTATTTTTTCACTGATCAAGCCTAAATCCAATAGTATTGCATTTACTGCACCATTATGATTTAACATGGCACGAAAAATAAGCATGGACACTAAACCCGGAACCGCCCAAGGCAGAATAAAAATTCCTCTCCATATCTTCTTAAATTTAGTAGATTTACTATTCACCAGCACTGCCTGTAGCAGTCCGAATGTATAAGAACTGAACGTTGCCAGGAATGCCCAGACTATAGTCCAGATAAGTATCTTGATAAAAGTTGTTCCCCATATTTTAATCGTTACAATATCGCGAAATGTTTGAAATCCAGTCCATTCTATGATTTTTTTCGGTGGTATAAAATTTGCATTATAATTTGTAAATACAACTAATAATGAAAAAAGAATCGGTATGACTACAATGAATGCCACCATAAGTAAGCCTGGAGCAATTACGATGTATTCAAAAGAGTTGTTCCATAATTTTTTGAAATATCCGATGCTGGAATCAACTTCGTCTGATTCCATTTTTTTTCTTGTACTATATGCATCTTTTATATTCCATATGTACACAAATAAAAACACCAGCAAAATTGTTGCTGCTATAATTCCGCTAATGAGTAGCATAATAGAATGATCGTATACTATAACGTTTGAATTCTCCCTTGGAATTTCTCCTAGGGTTATCAACCCCCATATACCTTTAATAAAAAAGCCGCAGTTACGGAATGTGGCTTCTGTCCTTCCTGTAATCACGGCAAATGTACCAGTGAACATCTCAACCCACACTAAGATTGCCTGAACAATGAAAAACATCAATCCTTTTAATCTCTGCTTATTGATAACCTGCCCGCTTCCCCATACCACTGCAGAGCATGCCGCTGTTAAAAACTTCATGTTAAGCTCCTATCTGTGCTCTTCCTGCACGCTAAATCATGATGGTAAAAATTGTTTTGCCCTTAACTCCTTATCTTCTACTGTCCATGTGACAGGTAAACTATATAACAACATATAGTTTATCTGTCACCGGGTGCCGCTTATGCTGCACCCGGATTGAATTACAGATTAGTCAAGAGTCTTTCCAGCTGCTTGTAATGCTGTCTTATATGTATCCATTGCTTTATCCTGTGCTTCTTTAGAAGTAAGCGTATTATCCCAGGTGAATGTAAACAGGTTTTTGATTGCATCCCAAGCCTGTGACATTTCTGGTATAATCGGCATAGGATCAGCATATGGGGATTGCTCTTGAATTCCCTTTAAATATACGTCTTCTTTTAAGCCTGCAATATTGGAGATGTCTTTCAGTGCTGTCATCTTGCCTGTTACCTTATACATAATTGTTGCACCCTCTTCGCCTGCAAGAAAATCAACGAATGCATATGCTGCTTCTTTATTTTTCGCATAACTAGATACAGAAGCAATAATATTTCCTGAAAAACATCTAGGTTGTACGCCCTTGATCGTTGGAAGTTTTGTTACGCCGAAATTCACTCCATTTGTCAAAGCATCTGAAATTGCCCAAGGTCCTGAAATAGTAAGAGGCACTTCACCTCTCTGGAATGCTGCTACTGTTGCGTCCCAACTTGCATCTACAACGTTTACATCAAAAAGTTGTTTACGAAGGCTACGGTAAAAATCAATTGCCTCTGTAACCTGTGGTGTATCCCAGCCTGGCGTTTTATAGTCCCTCATATCTGGTCCAAATAATTGCATACCAAATGCTGTTAAGAATAAATAGTTATGATAAGCATCATCTACTTGCCATGCCATAGTATATTTTCCTGCGGCAAAATCATTATATCCTTTTGCAAATTCAATGATTTCTTCAAAAGATGATGGAGGGTTTTCTCCGTATAAATCCTTATTATAGAATAAAGCGATGTTCTCAGTTGAAATCGGCACTCCGTATACCTTTCCATCCGCCGTACAAGTTTCTAATGCCGCATCCAAAATGTTATTTTCATATTTTTTTTGAAGCTCATCTGTCATAGGCTCACACAAACCATCTTCAATGGCAATTCCCATATGATCATGAGGCATCAAGAAAACATCCGGGCCAATGCCTGCAGGACCGTCTAAGGAAACTTTACCCCTTGTATCAACATTGCCTACGTTCTGGTATTCAATAGTTACATCCGGATACTTTGCATTAAATGCTTCGATAACAGCATCTGCCCAGTCATCGTTATCCAACCATACAAGAAGGTCACCAGATATCTTTTTTTCTTCTCCACCTTGGTTGCTATTGCTCTCTGCTTGTTTCTTTTCACTTTGTGGCGTCGGTGATGGTGTTGTTGAATTACTAACATCTTTTCCCTTGCTACCACAGCCCACCATTGAAAACACCATTGTTGTTGTAATCAATAATGCCAAAACTTTTTTCTTCATAACTCATCCTCCTTATTATATTTTAATTCTATGATCAACCCTTTCCGGGAAGTCAACTATTTGGTACAATAATAAACTTAAGTTATGCCAATTTTCTTTTCGTTCCGAAGCTTTTATCTCTAAGATTCTCATTGACTTTTTTCTTTGTTTTTATGTACATAAGGATGGTCATTAATTACCTTAGATACAGTACTGACACTTACATCTGCAAGCTGAGCAACATCTTTGAACGTTAAGTTCTGCATCTAAGCCTTCTTTTAGTATGTTATTACCTATTGCTATTGTTGATATCTTATATAGAAAACGTTCCCGGAATCGTTACCATTTATTGCTTTTATCGTAGCATATTATTTTTCTATTGTCAATATAGTATAGTTTTATTTCATATTAAACTATTTAATTAGTTATATTTCACAGCAATAATGGTAATTCAATCCTTATCTGGTAATTCATAACGATAAATATCATATTAGTAGAGGCTCTGCCATCGTCTTAAAATTGCAATACGAAGTGGGAGACGCAATTTTCTATAAATAAAAAAAGGTTCTATAATAAAGGTTGGGGTGTGTATCATTTAACACATTCCCAACCTTCTTTTTATGTATTAAAAAAATGTGAGTATGAAAACGAAATTCGTTTCTACCCACATTTTTTTATTTATTTGGTTTTTTCGCCACAATAGAAGTCCAATCTCCCATGGTAGTAATTTCTTCTATGATAAATCCATTTCTTAAAATGGCTTCTTTAACTTCTTCTGCTTTCATATCAATGATTCCAGAACTGATAAAATAAGCTCCAGGTTTCATAAATTCGCCTACTACAGCTGACAAAGGTATGATAATATCTGCTAAAATGTTTGCAACCACAAAATCATAGCTATTAAGCCCAATGCGCTCACGTAGGCCTCTATCCTCGATAACATTACCATCGAATAGTTCTATTCTACCTTCTGTTCTCGTTGAGGAATCAGAAGATTGACATAGCACAGCTTCTAATTGATTTACGTCACAATTTTCTTTGGATGCACTTACTGCGTTTTCATCGATGTCAATTGCAACCGCTGTTTTTGCTCCCAACTTTCTACCTATTATGGTAAGGATACCGCTACCACATCCAACATCTAATAAAGTAGCTCCAGGCTGCATGTATTTCTTTATATTAAGAATACATAACTTAGTTGTTTCATGAGCTCCTGTTCCAAAAGCGGTTCCAGGATCAATTTCAATAACTAAGTCCGTTTCCTTGCGCTCCTCTAGCTTCTCCCAAGTTGGTTTGATTACAATGGTATCATCCACACGAAATGGTTTAAAAAATTCTTTCCAATTGTTTATCCAATCCTTATCTTCTGTTTCTGATAAAGAGAGCTTTCCACTACCAACCTCAACAAAGTCACGTAGTTCGTCTAACCCTTCTTGAATTGAAACTTTTAGAGACGGTAAATCTTCCTCATTCTCCAAGTAAAAATTAATAGTAGCAATGCCGTCATCTTCACCCAATTCAGGAAGAATATCGATAAACATACGTTTCTTCTCTTCTTCGGTAATCGGTACCTTATCTACCACTTCAATTCCCTCAATTCCAAGAGAAAGAAGCATATCGCAGACTAAATCTACCGCTTCCGTCGTTGTTTCCAACGATAATTTTTTCCACTTCATGTATATCCTCCTGGTTGCATACCTTCCCTAAGGTACAAAACACACTGTCTCATACCCTAATTTCAATGATGGAAGGTGTCGTTCTATTTTTGTTTCTTATTTCCCGAAAAATTTCTTTTTCTTTTCTTTTGTATCCTCAGTAGTAGTATCCTCTGATTTTTTGCCAGATACGGATTCTTCAAACTTCTTTAATAAATCTTTTTGCTCATTATTTAATTTTGTTGGTACTTGTACAACTAAAGTTACATAATGATCACCGCGCACATCTTTGTTACGTAAGGTTGGAACACCTTTTCCACGAAGACGTACTTTTGTATCTGTTTGAGTTCCTGGTTTTACTTCATATAAGACATCGCCATCTACGGTACTAATTCTTACATCTCCACCAAGTGCAGCCTGTGTAAATGTCATTGGTGCTGTTGAATAGATATCGTAATCCTGTCTCTGGAAGATTGGGTGTCTACTAACATTTACTTCAACTAATAAGTCACCACGTTCGCCACCGTTAGTACCAGGTTCTCCTTTACCACGGATACGAATGCTTTGGCCATTATCAATACCAGCAGGAACAGAAACTTGAATTTTCTTCTTACGGCTGATATAACCACTACCATAGCAATCAGGACACTTTTCTTTGATAATCTTACCAGTACCACGACAATCCGGACAGGTTTGAACGTTACGAACCATACCAAATAAGGACTGCTGAGTAAAGGTTACCTGTCCTTTACCATTACACTTATGACATGTTTCCGCTGAGCTACCAGGCTTTGCACCAGAACCATGACAAGTTTCACATTCATCTTTTAATGATAGCTCGAGTTCCTTCTCACAGCCAAATACTGCTTCTTCAAAGGTGATACGAATGGCTGTACGTAGGTTTGCTCCATTCATTGGACCATTGCTGGCACGAGATCTTCTTCCCCCACCAAAGATGTCTCCGAAGATATCACCAAAGATATCTCCCATATCACCCATATTAAAATCAAAACCGCCAGCTCCACCGCCACCCTGTTCAAAAGCAGCATGACCAAACTGATCAAATTGTCTCTTTTTCTCCGGGTCACTTAAGACAGCATATGCCTCGGAAGCCTCCTTAAACTTTGCTTCCGCAGTCTGATCCCCTGGATTTGCATCCGGATGATACTGCTTTGCTAGTTTACGATAGGCTTTTTTGATTTCATCGTCCGATGCACTTTTTGAAATCCCAAGCACCTCGTAATAATCTCTCTTATCTGCCATAACTATCCTCCAACATTCACATTATCCAAACTAATTTTGATAAGTGACCTCCCGTCACAATTATACATGTATTCGCAAATAGCTGTCCTACGATTACCGCCAGTAACCATAAGACAGCTTAGCATACTTTCATAAGGACTCTTAGCACAATCCTATCCTGAATAAAATATTATAACGAAATTATAGAAAAGAAGCAAGCACTTTTTACTCCCAACCTCAGTAGGAAAAATTCTAACTTAGAGGTCACGAAAATCGCTACACGAGCACTTTTTGCTCCCAATTGCTGTAGGAAAAATCCTCACTTAGGGGTTGCGAAAAGCGCTACATGAGCGCTTTTTGCTCCAAATTAAACTTCTCTATAATCTCCATCAACTACATCATCGCCTGCATAAGTGTCACCCTGTGGGCCAGCACCAGACATATCAGGGCCTGCACCTGCTGCACCTTGTGCACTTTCATAAAGTTTTGCAAATAATGCCTGAGCACTATTCATTAACTTCTCTTTTGCAGCCTTCATATCTTCAACTTCGCCTTCAGACATAACTTCTGGATTTGCTTTTGCAACTAAATCCTTTAAGTGATTTAAGTCAGCTTCAACAGCAGTCTTTTCGTCAGCACTTACTTTATCGCCAACTTCACTTAATGCTTTTTCTGTCTGGAATACGATAGAATCTGCATCATTTCTAGTGTCAACTGCATCTTTACGCTTCTTATCTTGAGCTTCGTACTCAGCAGCTTCTCTTACTGCCTTATCGATATCGCTATCAGACATGTTAGAACCAGCAGTAATTGTGATGTGCTGTTCTTTTCCAGTTCCAAGATCCTTTGCTGATACATTTACGATACCATTTGCATCGATATCAAATGTAACTTCGATCTGTGGAATACCTCTTCTTGCTGGTGGAATTCCATCAAGACGGAATTGTCCAAGACTCTTGTTGTCTTTCGCAAATTGTCTTTCACCTTGTACTACGTTGATATCTACAGCTGTCTGATTATCTGCAGCTGTTGAGAAGATTTGGCTCTTCTTTGAAGGGATTGTTGTATTTCTTTCAATTAATCTTGTTGCAATACCACCCATTGTCTCGATAGAAAGTGAAAGTGGAGTTACGTCAAGAAGTAAGATATCACCTGCACCAGTATCACCAGCTAATTTACCACCCTGAACACTTGCACCGATAGCAACACATTCATCTGGGTTTAAGCTCTTACTTGGCTCGTGTCCTGTTAATTGTTTTACCTTATCCTGAACAGCAGGAATACGTGTAGAACCACCTACTAATAATACCTTGCCAAGTTCAGATGGAGCTAATCCAGCATCTCTTAATGCATTCTGAACTGGAATTGCTGTTCTTTCTACTAAATCATGAGTTAACTCATCAAATTTAGCACGAGTTAAGTTAAGGTCAAAATGCTTTGGTCCTTCACTTGTTGCTGTGATGAAAGGAAGGTTGATGTTTGTTGTAGTAGCTGAAGATAACTCTTTCTTAGCTTTCTCTGCAGCTTCTCTTAATCTTTGAAGTGCCATCTTATCAGTAGATAAGTCAACACCTTCTGCCTTCTTAAATTCATCAATAAAGTAACGTGTTACTCTTTCGTCAAAGTCATCACCACCGAGTCTGTTATCACCGGAAGTTGCAAGAACTTCGATAACGCCATCACCAATTTCAATGATAGAAACGTCAAAAGTACCACCACCTAAGTCGTATACCATGATTTTCTGCTCATGCTCGTTATCAAGACCGTAAGCAAGTGCTGCTGCTGTTGGCTCGTTAATAATTCTCTTAACATCAAGGCCAGCAATCTTACCAGCATCTTTTGTAGCCTGTCTTTGAGCATCGTTAAAGTAAGCAGGTACTGTAATAACAGCTTCTGATATTTTTTCACCAAGATAACCTTCTGCATCTGCTTTTAATTTCTGAAGAACCATTGCAGAAATTTCTTGTGGAGTGAATTTCTTGTCATCAATAGATACTCTGAAATCAGTACCCATATGTCTCTTAATAGAAGAGATAGTCTTATCAGCATTGGTAACCGCTTGACGTTTTGCAGGCTCACCAACAATTCTTTCTCCAGTTTTTGTAAAAGCTACTACGGATGGAGTAGTTCTAGAACCTTCTGTGTTAGCAATAACAACTGGCTTTCCGCCTTCCATTACGGCAACACATGAGTTCGTTGTTCCTAAATCAATACCAATGATTTTACCCATAATATATTCCTCCTAATTTTTTATAGAAATCTATTTTTTGAGAACAAGGAATGCAATAACATTCTCCTGTTCTATAAAATAACCAATTTTATTAATCATCTTTCATCAAGTGTTAATTGATTCAATGTTATATAATTCAACGCTATTTAATCCAACGTTTATTTGTTTGTATATTAAAGTAAGATAAGTAAGTTACTTACTCATAAACAACTGGACTATCTTAGTTTACTACTTTCACCATGCTGTGTCTAACCACAGTTTCACGGTACATATATCCCTTTTGGAATTCTTCTGCTACGATGTTTTCACCGTATTCCTCATCTTCTGCATGCATTACTGCATTATGGAAATCAGGATCAAATTCCTTCCCTGCTGCTTCAATTTGCTTTACACCAGCAGCTTCTAATGTAGTAACAAGTTGTTTGTAGATTTTTTCGATACCTTGAACAAAAGCGCTATCTTTTTCTTCTACTGATACAGCAGCTAATCCACGTTCAAAATTATCAATCACCGGAAGGATACGTTCAATAATATCTTTCGCACCAACTTCGAACATCTGAGTTTTTTCTTTTTCTGTACGTTTTCTGAAATTCTCAAACTCTGCCATATTGCGCATTAAGCGATCGGTTAATTCATCAATCTTTTCATCCTTTTTGTCTTTCTTTTCTTTTTTCTTAAAAAAGGACTTTTTCTCCTTTGAACCATCCTCAGATGCAGTATCTTCCTCATAAACTTCTTCACTTGCATCTTCGTTTTCTGTGGTATCATCTACAACTTCTGATTGATTCTCCTGGTCGATGTCTTCTGAAGCTTGGTTTACTCTCGCAATATCCTTTTCTATTATATCTTCCGCTTCGTCTGCCATCAGATCTTTAAAATCCATGTTATCCGCCACGTTTATGTCACCCTTCTTTCTTTATCTATCATTGTCTTTCTTAAATATATCATCCAACTGACACATAAGGTTTTGCAGTGTACTTACAACCTTTTCATAATCCATTCTCTTTGGGCCAATGATACCAATTTTACCATAGACACCTTCTTCAATTTGATAGGTCGCGGTAACTACTGCACAATCCTTCATTGAGTCTACCGGAGTTTCATTCCCGATGTAAACTTGTATTCCACGGTTCTCACCACTGGAAACCTCATTGTTCATAAGATTTGTCAGTTGCTTTTTTTCCTCTAAAGTGTAGAGTAATTCGCTGGCTTTCTCCATGTCATTCAGTTCAGGATATTTAAGAATATTCGTTGCTCCACTTGTAAAAATCTGAATATCATCTTCTTCACTAATGGCTTGTGCAACCGCATCTAAAATATCGCTAACCACGGAGCTATGTTCTGCCGCTTGTTCCTTCATTTGACGGATTAATGCGAGATTAATTTCACTTAAATCCAAACCTTGTAGGAACGTATTTAATACAATGTTTAATTTTAGAAGTGTTTCCTTATCTAATGGTTCCGCAATTGCAATTATCTTATTCTTTACGATATTGCCTTCTAGTACAATTATTGTTAGAATTTGCGTCGTATCAACTTCTGAAACTTGTAGGAATTTAACCTTTCTAGAACGATATTGCGGTGATGTCACCATCGTTGCATAATTCGTATTTACGGCAAGAAGTCTTGCAACTTGCTGTAATAAGGTTTCCATCTTGTCAGCCTTTTCAAGCAACATATCTCGCATGTTTTCGACCTCAGTTACCTTATCCTCCATCATGGTATCCACATAAAGTCGATACCCCTTATCTGATGGGATTCGTCCAGCAGAGGTATGCGGCTGAATGATGTAGCCTAATTCTTCTAAGTCAGACATTTCATTTCGAATGGTTGCAGAGCTTAAATTTAAATCCGTATATTTCGAAATTGTTCTAGAACCGACAGGTTCACCAGTTTCTAAATAATTTCGAATTATAGCTTGTAAAATTTTCAGCTTTCTGTCATCTAACTGCATATCCCCTCCTTCTCAAACCAAGATCGTTTGTATTTTCTTGCAAGTGGTTATTGCATTGAGGAAACGGATTATAATTCGCGACTTTCGAACCTTCCGTTTTTGTTGTTAGCACTCATTGAGGTGGAGTGCTAACATCTTTATACATAAATTATCACTATTAAAATCGTTTGTCAACTCCTATTTTGAGAAAATTCATTAAAATTTCATGAGGAACTTTCATTTCTACCGAAAAAAGACATCCTCTGTTTGTTTTTTCTATTATCGATTTTACAGTAATAATTTTAGATAACCGTATCATCCAGTAAAAATTCAACTAATACCTGATTGCTTACATCAATACCTCTATCTGTCAGAGAAACATAAACCTCATCAATCATCAATAGACCATTCTTTTGTAGCTCCATCAGTTTCGTACCATAGATTTCATCCATAGAAACTAGAAATTGTTGTTCAAATTCCTTTTTACTAACACCTTTACTAAGACGTAGTCCTAGAAACATAAACTCTTCCATTTCAGCATTCTTACTAAGCATCTCTTCTACTTGTCTAACTTTTAAAGAGGATTTTAATGCTTTTTCATATTCGTTCATCGTATCAAGATTACGATATCTAACATGATCTAATAAAGAGGAAGAACCAAGTCCTAATCCTAGATAATCAATCCTTCTCCAATACCCGATATTATGAAGGCATTCTCTCCCAGGTTTTGCATAATTTGAAATTTCATATCGATTGTAACCATGAGAAAGTAGTATCTCCTTTGTGTGTTCATACATTAACCTATCGAGTATCACATCTGGAATGGCATCCTTTTCATCCCCATGTTCTGAGAATCTTTCATAAAAGGATGTTCCTTCTTCTAAGATAAGACTATACGCAGATATATGCTCTGGCTTTAACTTAAGCACCTTCTCTAAAGTAGTTTCATAAGATTCTAAGTTCTGATAAGGTAGAGCGGACATTAAATCAATATTAATATTTTGAAAACCGACTTCTCTGGCATGTTCATAATTTTCCACAAATTCCTCAAAAGTATGAATTCTTCCTAATAATCTTAATTCCTCATTATTTGCACTTTGTAATCCAAAACTCAATCGGTTAATCTCAAGATTATAATAACCGAAAAGCTTATCTTTCGTGACTGTACCTGGATTACATTCTATCGTAATCTCACAAGTAGGTACTATTTCAAAACATTCCTTTATCTTATCAAAAATACGTCCAATCTGTTCTAGAGGTAAAAGAGAAGGAGTCCCTCCTCCAAAGAATATCGAGACAACTCGGTATTCTAAAGGAAGTGACCCCTGATTTTTAATCTCTTTACACAAGAAATCGGTATACTTTAACATCTCATCCTGACTCGCTTGTCCAGATAAGAAATCGCAGTAGTTACATTTTCTTGCACAGAATGGAATGTGAATATATAGTTCTAAATCTTTTTTCATTCTAATAATCATGCCTTTCATAGCCTGCAAACTCTGGGCTGCAGACACAATATTAATACACATTCATTCCAGCGCTTATGCGCTCCTAGTCCTCATCTAACTTTAATACACTCATGAAGGCCTTTTGTGGAATCTCTACGTTACCAATCTGGCGCATACGTTTCTTTCCTTCCTTCTGCTTTTCAAGAAGTTTTCTCTTACGAGAGATATCACCACCATAACATTTTGCAAGTACGTCTTTTCGCATTGCCTTCACCGTTTCACGAGCTATAACTTTACTTCCAACAGCTGCTTGAATCGGAATTTCAAATAAATGTCTAGGAATTTCATCTTTTAACTTTTCACACATTCTTCTGCCACGTTCATAAGCAGATTCTCCGTGTACAATAAAGGATAGAGCATCGACCTCTTCTTTATTAATAAGAATGTCTAGTTTCACTAATTCACTTGGAACATATCCCTTCATCTCGTAATCAAAGGATGCATAACCTCTGGATCTTGATTTTAAAGCATCAAAGAAATCATAAATAATTTCATTTAACGGTAATTCATAACGAAGTAATGCTCTTGTAGATTCCATATACTCCATACCAAGATAAATACCACGACGTTCCTGACAAA
This sequence comes from Lachnoclostridium phytofermentans ISDg, assembly GCF_000018685.1. Taxonomy (NCBI): domain Bacteria; kingdom Bacillati; phylum Bacillota; class Clostridia; order Lachnospirales; family Lachnospiraceae; genus Lachnoclostridium; species Lachnoclostridium phytofermentans. The sequence continues at coordinate 2,853,748 of NC_010001.1, forward strand.
GAGTCATTATCGCTCCAACAAATTCTGTGGTAACCATAATCTCTGCCTTTACCATAGGCTCTTCCATATGCTCAATCTCAGATGGATCTGGTAAATTAGATGGGTTTGTTATCTCTAACATCTCACCGTTGGTTTTATATACTTTATAAATAACGCTTGGTGCAGTAGTTACAAGGTCTAAGTTATATTCTCTCTCCAAACGCTCCTGAATAATTTCAAGATGTAATAAACCAAGGAATCCACAACGGAAACCAAATCCAAGTGCTATGGAGGTCTCTGGTTCAAATTGAAGAGAAGCATCGTTTAACTGTAATTTTTCTAATGCATCACGAAGGTCTGGATACTTCGCACCATCCGCTGGATACATACCGCAGTACACCATTGGATTTACTTTCTTATATCCAGGAAGAGGAGTCTTACAAGGATTCTCTGCATCGGTTACAGTATCACCAACACGAGTGTCCTTAACATTTTTTAAACTTGCTGTAATATAGCCTACCATACCTGCGGATAACTCTTCTGCTGGGATAAACTGTCCAGGTCCAAAAATACCAAGCTCAACTACATCTGCAGTTGCACCAGTAGCCATCATCTTGAGTGTTGTTCCCTTCTTAACAGTACCCTCCATAACCCTACAAAATATAATAACACCTTTATAGGAATCGTAAATGGAGTCAAAAATAAGAGCCTGTAGCGGTGCATTCTTATCACCTTTTGGTGCTGGTATTTTGGAAACAATCTGCTCTAGTACTTCTTCAATATTAATACCATTCTTGGCTGATATTAAAGGAGCATCCTGCGCTTCTATCCCGATAACGTCCTCGATTTCCGCGATAACACGTTGTGGATCAGCACTTGGCAAGTCAATTTTATTAATAACTGGGAAAACATCAAGATTATGATCGAGCGCTAAATAAACATTCGCTAACGTCTGTGCTTCGATTCCTTGCGCTGCATCTACGACTAAGATTGCACCTTCACACGCAGCAAGGCTTCGTGAAACTTCATAATTAAAGTCAACGTGTCCAGGTGTATCAATTAAATTAAAGATATACTCTTCCCCGTCCTTTGCCTTATATACAGTACGTACAGTCTGTGCCTTAATTGTTATTCCACGTTCCCTCTCTAGGTCCATATTATCTAATACCTGAGATGACATTTCTCTGCTCGTAAGTAAACCAGTTTTTTCGATAATACGATCTGCGAGCGTAGATTTACCATGATCTATATGAGCAATAATACAAAAATTTCTGATTCTCTTCTGGTCAATACCTGACATGTTTTTCCTCCTGGGATTTATCACTTACATAACTTATATGATTTTCATTACCTTTTAGGGTCAAGGCATATATGCCTCGCATATTTGCTATGCACAGTAAGTATGCTTTCTAAACATACATAAAAAACCTCCATGCTAATTATCTATCCATAGCGACATATACCTGCACGGGGATTTCCTTCTTGATTTTCACATCTTTTCTGTAAGCAAATTTCTACATAATGATTTATTATACCATATTCGTGGTTACATATGGAATGCGGCACTTTGTATCGTTAATGTGCACTCATTTCGTTCGCGCTTTATTCGCAAGCTCATATGGAATACGGTACTTTATTCCGCTTATGTGCACTCACAACGTCTGGCACCGGTATAATATCTGTCGACATTATACCATACCAAAACTTTGCTGACAAGGAGATACTATTCGCATCCTATGATATACTATTCGCATCCTATGATATACTATTCGCATCCTATGATATACTATTCGCATCCTATGATAACACTATATGAATGTGCATCAACACTTAAAGAGCTTATAATTCATAGGTAGTTGCAGAACAATATATGAATTATAAAATGTTTGGAAAGCCACAAATCAATATGACTTTCCAAACATAATTTTGAATCTCTTCCTATATTATATTGTTCTATACTTTTTACTTCTATACTTATGATTTATGATGTTGAATATAATATTTCAACATTCTCGCTAATTTAATATTATTAATACACGCATTTCTCTTGCTTTTTACGGATTTGATAATAGCTGATTTAATATCACAGATAATGGTTCCATTGCATTATAAGCTTCTTGTACGTTATTATTTTCTGTACCACATTCAATTAATAAGTAACGTTTTGCAAGATGTTGATTATAACGCCAGTTCTTCAAATAATTTCTATGAACAAACCCTGGATAGAGATTTCGACCAACTAATGCTGCCTGCAAACTAAAAGCAAGATTATCCTTAAGATTAGGATTATCAAGACGATCTATTGGTCCCTTACTATCTCGACATAGACCATTAAAGAACATGATTTGACAAGCATCTTTTCCATTCACAGTTGCAAGCCGTTTCGGTCCGCTATCTCTATGTAAATCAATTACAACTTCAATACTAGGATTATCTGTTAGAATTTTTTCAATATTTGGTCTTGCAGTACTATATGCAAAATTTCGATTATCTTCTCCATTCGCTTTTTTATCATAAGCGGTCTTATCGTGGTAAACTACATATCCCATTTTCTCTAACAATTCTGTTAAATAGTTACCTGCTCCAACAACAGTATCCGCCTGCACACCTGCTTTACTATCAAGATAGGTTTCTGATGCATGAGTATGATAAATTAATATTTGAGGGGCATCCGTTCTTTTCTTGATCGCCATATTCTTCTTTAATAACTCATTTACATTAAATAAAGATTTTGTCACAGTTGTTGAGGAGTCAACAATGTAAAAACTATCGATTAAATAATTTATATCACTTAGTTTCTCAAGAGAGTAATTACTTTGTATTAAATTACTAACTGAGATTGCAGGTTCGTTAAATACCGATGAAGTTTGATTGCTAATTTGACTTGAATTATAATCCGGTAATCTAGCCACATCCCCCTTTTTGTATTCTATGATTAATTTTTGGTCAGTAGTTTCATCTTCCTTGTCAAAGATATCGCTACTCATTGAACTATCACTATTGTTATAATTCTTATTTTCCTCTTCAGCCAGTTGTTCAATACTACTATTCTCACTGTCTGATACATTTTTCGACCACGCTAGTTGTTCCTCTTTCGTTGTATCTCTATAGTTCTCGTCCATATTCTCATTGTAATCTGCTAGATTTACGTAATCAAGCGTGTCTTCGTAGTTGATATCCTCTTCTTCATTTTGTTCATGAAACACTTGTTTTCCTTGATGAGAGGCATAATAATTAATCGAAAAGTCTTCAGCGACCGTATGTAACAAGGTAGAATCTGATGCTTCATCTCGTTTCACATAACGAAATAATTCATTACATGAAGAAGTGGCGTTCAAATAGAGTGATTCAATAAAGCTGACACCTGCCTTCTTTGCTACACTAGTCATCTGTTCCGAGGCAAATACGACGATGCCTCGGAATATAATAAAACTTGCAATAATAATACAGCACGTTAGTATGATGCGATAAATGATGAGTTCATATCTCCTAAAACGATGCCTCATGCTTACTTAGCTCCTTCCGCAAAAACACGAATTGATTGCCTCAGATAACGTAAAGCTGATGCATTTCATAGATTCGTCAATATTTTTTGGTGTTACAAACATATTATGAAAAGATTCCTGATTAGTTACTTCAGAAAAGAAACTTTGAACTTCATTTTGGCTAAACCCTTGGCTATTTAACATATTTTCCATGGAATCTCGAATTATCGTCATAGCATCTACCACCGTAGGCACCCCTAGCGCAACAACTTTTACGCCAAGACTATCCTCATTTAGCGCCATTCGATTATTCCCTATTCCTGCTCCCGGACTTATCCCAGTATCACTAATTTGAATCGTTGTATTTACTCGATGAACACTACGGGAAGCCAACGCATCGATTGCTAAGACAACAGAAGGCTTGGTCTCTTTCATAATGCCACGAATGATTTCCACTGCCTCCATCCCCGTTTGGGCCATTACCCCTGGAGCCAATGCACTGACACAAGTTAATTTATTTCTCTTTTGAAAATCTTCGCCATATTCTTTTATCAAATGTCTGGTAATAAATAAATTATCTACAACCAAAGGACCTAGAGCATCTGGAGTAACCTCTCGATTGCCTAATCCCACTACCATTACACCTTTTTCTCTATCTTCACCAATCAGTTTTTTAATGTACTTACCGATTTCTTCACTTATAGAACTGTGATATTCATCATCTTTTTCTGATAGTTTTTGCGCTTCTATAGTTATATAGGTTCCTATCGGCTTTCTCATAGCCTTGGCACCTTGTTCGTCTTTGATGATAACCGTAGTTATTTTCAAATCTTTTTCTTTTAGATAATCTTCTTCTAAAACGACGCCCTTAATTTCTACATCATCGTCTTCAAAACTTTCCCTAACCTCTAACGCTAAGTCTGTCCGAATATCTTCATAGCCTTTCTTCATTCATTCTCTCCTTCTAACCTATGCAGATTCTTAATATTTCATGACCGTATTTTTGCATAGTTTACGGGTCATCTTGTTTTATTCTTTTACAATTTAGGATAAAATATGTATTGACATATGAAATGTTTTATACTATGATATAACGGTATGTTCACTACAGAGCGTCCGTGTCCGGATCTTTAGCGAACTTTCATGCGCATATTATAAAAGAACGTTATATGGAGGTGTACAGATTGGCTAACATTAAATCTGCTAAGAAAAGAATTAAAGTTATTGAGACAAAGACATTAAGAAATAAGGTAATTAAGTCTAAAGTTAAGACTTTAGTAAAGAAGGTTGAAGTTGCTGTGGCTGCCAGCGATAAAGATCTTGCTACTAAGAGCTTAAAAGATGCTGTAGTTGCTATCGACAAAGCTGCTTCTAAGGGTGTTTACCACAAGAAGAATGCTGCTAGAAAAGTTGGTAGATTAGCAAAGGCTGTTAATTCTATTGCTTAATTTTTATAGTATATAATATGGGAGTGTGATGAAATGAACTCAAATTCTTGTTTTCATTTCATAGCACTCTCATTTTTTTACTATTAATATTTCTTCTTTATTTTCTATTCAATAAGTACTTCTTTGTTTTTCGTTTTAATAATTTAATTAGTTCTTCTCTAATTTATTAATTTATATTAGTAACTCTCTTATTCTCTATTCCTATATCATTACTCTTAATTTTCTTTTTCTATAATCTTTTTTCTAATCTTTCATTAACTCTTATAATCTATACCACTACCCCTCTTGACATATCTACCACTAATAAGTCCTTAAAAGATAATTGAAAATTATATCATAATGATTTTATCTATTTTCAAAAGATTGTAAATACTTTAATTGTTACCATTGTTTTAAATATTATTAATTTTCAACTGTACTACTTGTATTAATACAGTTAATATGCTATAGTCGTTATAGTCGTTTCGATCTTGCTATACATAGGTTGTCAAGAATAAATACGAAGTACTTTTCCTAACAATTTACTATCGGAAAGACACACAAGAGAGAGTACGCTTCGCGAACTTTTCCTTGTCAAGAATAAAAACGGAAAGGAGATCAAGTATGTTTCAAGTAAATCTTACCTCTAAAGTCCCAATTTATGAACAACTTTCAGGAAAAATTATGGAACTTATGATGAAAAACGTTTTACATGAAAATGACCAATTGCCAAGCGTAAGAGCCTTAGCAAAAGAACTTGGTATTAATCCAAATACAGTGCAAAAAGCTTATCAAGAACTAGAACATAATGGTGTCATCTATTCTGTTGTTGGACGTGGCAGTTTTATTGCACCATTAAAAGATACGTCTTTGAAAGATAAGGCAATGAAGAGCTTTGACGAAGCTGTGCTTGATGCACTCTCCAAAGGCCTCTTAAAAGAAGATTTAATAAATAGAATTGAGGTGATCGAAAATGATCGAATTTAAAAATGTTTCAAAGCGCTTTGGCAGCGATTTATCACTCGATCAGATTAGCTTAACAATTGAGGATGGTACTGCATTTGGATTATTAGGATCGAATGGTGCTGGTAAGTCCACACTCTTGCGCTTGCTTAGTGGTATCTATAAAGCAGACGAAGGAGAAGTCCTTATCGACGAAGCTTCTGTTTATGATAATATACAAGTAAAGTCAGATATGTTCTTTATAAATGATGAAACTGTGCAATACCAAAACATGACTATAGTTGAATTAAAAAATCACTACAAGATATATTATAGAAATTTTAATGAGGAAGTATTTAAACGTTTAATAGACGTAACAAAATTACCAACAGATAAAAAAATGTCGACATTTTCAAAGGGTATGAAAAGACAGGCAGTTTTTATTATTGGACTTTCTTCCGGTACGAAATATCTATTAATGGATGAAGCGTTTGATGGATTAGATCCTGCAATGAGAATTATTGTGAAGCGTATCTTAGTAGATGAAATGCTCGATCGTAAACTCACATTAATACTCTCCTCCCATAACTTGAAGGAGGTAAATGATATTTGTGATCATGTAGCGCTACTTCATGAAGGCAAGCTTCTCTTTAGCAAAGATTTGGAAAGTGTATATGAAAGATTTCATAAAATTCAGGTGGCATTTTCAAGGGATTACTCTGTGGAAGATTTTGAAGGATTGTCTATCGTTCAAAGTGAAAAGATTGGAAGTGTGTTAACCATGGGGGTACGTGGTGATATCGAAGAAATTAAGACATATTTATCTCACTTTCGTCCGATCCTACTAGAGGAAATTCCACTAACACTAGAAGAAATATTTATCTATGAAATGGAGGCAAACGGATATGACGCAAACGGCATCGATCACTAGCTTTTTTGGCATTAGTTTAAAAGAAAAGTTAAAAAACAAACGATTTTGGACCATTCTAATTATTACTAACCTCCTATCTGGACCATTGTTTGTTTTAAATTCTTATTATATTGAATCCCGTAGTTCCTTATGGATTAGCATCTTAGCATCAATAGTCGTAGGTGCCTTAGCTTTCGTAATACCTCTTAATTTTTTTGATTATCTCTATCAAAAGACAAAAATTGATGATGTTTTAAAATTACCACTTACCAGAAGAGAATTATTCTTTAGTGATTACCTAAGCGGCCTAATCCTATATTTCATACCTATGCTTGGACAGTTTATAATTAGTGTGATATTACTTCTTTTGCGTACAACAAAATTTGTAAATCACTTTATGAGACATAGCGTTACAATAGATGGCATCCATAGTGTGTTGCGTTTAGTCTTCTTTACTTACCTGTTTATTATTATAGGACTAATATTCCTATATACTCTAACTGTGCTTGTATTAAGTTGTGTTGGGAATACTTTCGAAGCTATAACCGCTAGTTTATATGTAAATCTATTAATACCTGGGGTTATCTATTCTGTAGGTTATCTCTTATTGAATCATTCGTTTGGAATTAGTTTCCATACCATATTCGAAAAGTTGATTAATTTTACAAGTCCAGGAGGTTTACTCATATATCTAGCTAATCACCAAAATAGCTCACTTTATAGTGCAACTGGATTATGGACACTATTCCTAACATTTTTGATGTCTCTAGGTATACTTTGGTTATCCTATCGTAACTTTATACGAAGAAAAGCTGAAAGCGTAGGCACTGGATTTGTTAACCGTATCTTCTATTACTTCATTATGACATCACTAACATTTTTATTAGCCGCATTCTTCTATCATCTGAATATTAACTTTATAACAAGCCTTTCCTTATTGGCATTTATTTTCTTAACGTTTGAAGTAATCACCAATCGAGGATTCCAGAAATTCTATCGTTCCATCGTTAGATTTACAATAATTTCTGCAATAGCTGGCTGTAGTATTTTAGTTATTAATAAAACGGAAGTATTCGGTATTGTTTTTCGAACTACTGACATCGCAAATATGAAATCTATTACGATACGATATCATGGGGTTCTCGATACTTATACTAATGATTATTCTGTTACGCTGAAAGATCCGGAGAATATTAAAACAGTACTTGCATTTCATCAAAGAGTATTAGACGATTATAAAGAAAGCAAAAAAACGAAGGTAGATACAAATATGCTCATGGTCCCGGTTCCAACAACTCTAGAAAGTAAAAATTCAGAACTCCCAACCACTGAAACCACAGAGGCGCTACCGAATGAGTATTACAATATTTATCTTCCAACCTATAATATCGAAATAACTTTTCATGTTAAAAACGGTTTTGATTACACAAGAACTTATGATGTAAATTTTAATCAGAAGATGTTCCTGGCGTCTATCGATTTAAGTGATGAATATATCGACCAATTAATAGAACAACAATATTCTTATAAAAATACAGTAACCATTACGGATGTATTTGATTTCACCATTAGACACTACCCTATGAGAGAAGAAAAAATTAAGGAATTATATCAATGTCTTGCAAAAGATATGAAGAATTTAACTTTAGAGGATTATTTAACTCCATCCATACCTACCAGATTTAAAATTGGTGAGATTCCTGTTCTTGAAAGTTACACAGAAACACTAGCTTTCTTCGCTAATAATTATGTGAATATGAATACTTTCAATTCAGAAACCATTTACAATCGTATCTTGATAGAAAGTAGCTTTGGAATCATCGCACCTATCAAAACGGCCAATAATAATCAATTATATTCTTACGGATATCCTTCTTATTTCTATTCGGAATCACCAAGATATGCTAATTCAGAGCAAATTGAACGATTTAAAGAGGATATCATTAACTTACTAGAACATGCACAATATCAATATATCACAACTACACCATGTTATCGTATAATCATTGGAAAATGGACATATGTGATTCCACCAGAATACTCTGATAAAGTGGCAGAATTATATAATAAATTGTGGTAGATAAATATGATAATTAGTATTTTTGCAACATTTAATTAATACTAATATCACAAAAAAGATGTTATTATTATTCTTTTGAACCATCTGAAATTTTATTGTTATAAATAGAGCATTGTTACTACTATTCATTTCTGAGTAGTAAACAATGCTCTTATTTCTAGCTTGATTTAGTTGTCTTTTCTTTAGCTTTCCATTAGATTAAAAACTGCTACCAATCTACCTAGTTTCACTATGATAAATAATATCCGTAATTTTTAAGGTTCTTAACGCGTTATCTATATTTCCATGAAACTCACCAATTCCGTTTAATTCATTGACAATCGCCTGCTCCATTGCTAACCCAACATGAATTGAGTCATCCAAAAGTATTTCTTCCCTACCCTCTTTTGTTTCAAGAAGAATTGGAGTGTCATTATGAAAGAAGTCAAAAGAAACAATTCCCTTCTCACCAATAATTTCAACAACATCACGGGTAACCTCAGCATTATAAAGCCAATTACCAGTACCTCTTATGTTGTTTTCATATTGAAAATTAACAACTAAACTATCGAAATCATTGCCATTTAAACTATTTTTCATGAATTGGAAATATTTAACCTCACCAAATAATTCATCCATATAATCAAGAATATGGATGTCGGTTTCTGTAAAAACATTTCCCCCAGAAATCTCAGGCTTTGCTCTCCATGCACCAAAGTCTGTAAGTGGGTTCACATAACGGTGTATGTGAAATTGTGACACCTTCCCAATTTTCCCGCTTTTCACTATTTCATTTATCTTAATAAAACGATTTAAATTTCTACGATAAAATGCTACATAAGCCTTTTTACCAGCTTCTCTAAATGCTTCTCTAATTGCTACTCCTTCATCATATGCCAGAGCTAATGGCTTTTCAATCAAACAATGCTTTCCAGCTTTCGCACACTGAATCGCATATTCCAAATGCTTATCTGGAGTAACAGCAATATATACAATATCGATTTCCTCATCTTTTAGCATTTCTTCAACGGACTCATAAACGATACCTTGTTGATGCCTATTAACCCAATCTACGGCCTTTGATTTTGTTCGATTCGTTATCCCTTTTAGTTTTGAATTTTCTGCTAAATAAAGGCCAGGTCCATTCTTTACCTCCGTAACGTCCCCGCAGCCTATCATTCCCCAGGTTATTGTTTTCATATCAGTACTTTCCTTCCTCTATAGTTATTGATTCTAATTTACCATATTTTTTTACATTTTCCTATCCCTTTTATGCTTTATGAAGTTCTTCGAGCTATCAGTGTTTATAGAATACCGTAGGAAATGCAAATGGCTGGTATGTTTATGACTAGCTTATGACACTTCTTTAAATGAGACACAAAATACATATACACCATCCCTATACCCAACAAAATAAATAACCTTATCCTTAAGTGAATGCCCCTTTGGTAATGGCAAGATAAAATAGTTGTCAGAATTTCTTTTTATGCTATACCACTCTTTCTCAATAATACTATGTTTGTAATAATAGTGGCGATACCCGCAAGCCAGATAAACGTACCATTCGCAAATGGTGTTTCTAAAAAATCGGCGACTAATTGCTCCTTATCCTGCGACGGATTGTTATTCATGTTATCGCTAACATTTGGTACGGACAAGTCTACCGCAGGTACTTCCGCGTGATCCACGTCTGACGGGATATATTTAATGCTTCCTTATGTTGTGGCAGGCGCATGGATTACATTAAACAAAGAAAAGGACGTGGAAATTGAGACCGGACAGATAAGCCGAAACAAAACCACTATCCATAAGAAATATGAAAACTTCTTTGGAGCTTTTTTCAACAACAGCCTAGCTAGTAAAACAAAAACTATTACTACACTGGCTGTAAGGCTCATGTCTACTATTTTAGGAAATAATGTATAACCCCACATACAGCACTACCTCCTGTTCTCATCGATAAGTTTTTGCAGTTCGTTTATTTCCTTATCTGATAACTTTTTTCGCATAGTAAATGCGGTCAAAAACTTAGGTAGTGACCCATCAAAAGTTTCTTCTACAAATTTCTCACTTTGAAGGGCAGTAAATTCCTGTTTTGATATAATAGAAGTAACAATACCGTCCCTGTTTTGAAAAAAACCTCGATCACAAAGCCTTCGCAGGATTGTATAAGTCGTTGATTTCTTCCAATTTAGCTCTATTTCACTAAGCTTCACCAAGTCACCGGAAGTTAATGGCTCGTTGCTCCAAATCAGATCTGCAAATCTAGTCTCCATTACTCCTAACTTGCAATCATCCATTAGTATCCTCCTCCCTTAAATGGTCTACATTTAGTAAACTTTACAATTAGTCTACCACGAGTAAACCATCATGTCAATAATGTTCAGACACGAAAAAAGACGGAAGAGCCCATATGAGCTTTGCCGCCTTTCATAAATTATTCTAAATACGTAGTAAACCTTTGAGCAATAACTTCATACTGCTCCTTAATGTCTAGATACACTCCAATCGTTTGCTGCTTTTCTGTTTCAAACTTAAATATAATGCTATCATAATTTCTTAAGAGACATTCTACTACTGGTTTACTTATCTTATTATTTTCAGCATCTTGCCAAAGAATTTCTTTTATCTTATTACTCTCAAAAGCATCCTTGTAACTACGCTTGCCATATAGAGCGCTTAATATATCCGCTACTGCTACGATTTGCTGCGGTAATGTCAAGTCCTTCTGTGTAAGCCCCTTATGATAGCCCGAGCCATCTAATTTTTCATGATGCCGTACTGCTATCTCTAAAACATCTTGGTCAACCACACCTTCTAGTATCATCTCCGTTATACGGACATGAGCCTTCATGATTTTCATCTCTTCTTTGGATAAACGTCCTGGTGATTCTAAAATTTCTAACGGTATCGCTAATTTCCCTAAATCGTGAAGCAGTGATCCGTAGTATAAGTCATGAAGCTCTACACCACTTAACCGCATAAGTCTTCCAAGTTGCTTTGCAAAATTAACAGTCGCCATGGTATGAATTACGGTATGCTCGCTTCGGAAATCAATGGTATAAACAAGCATTTCTAAAAAGCCTTTTTTATATTTTTCAGAGAAAACTTTTTTAGATAGAAACTCAGATAATTCTTTCTTATAGGTACCCTTTACAAGCTTATCAGTTATTTTAAATTTTGCCTCTGCTCGGAAAAATAAATCAAGTGCTTTTCCAGAGAATTTTATGTCTCTGTACTTTACAAAGTAGTCCTTCTCCATATTATCCTGACCTAGATGCATAAAGGTATCCATATGATCCGCTAGATTTAAACACTCAATAATATGTAAGTATTTACTTGAAATCAAATGATATCGATTATAGTCAATATGATGGTATAAAACTATTTCTGCTTTATCTTTCATCGGTGTAAAGAATTTTAAAAATAAAAAACCATAGATAGAATGTGACCATACATCTTTTGTATCCAAATCCACTAAATTCTGAACATTTGGCTCCTTATATAAACCAATGTCATGTAGGATACTTAACATGGTATAGTCAACTAAATCATGATCTGAATATAAGTGTTCACATTCCAACATTTTATATAAGATATACCCCGTAATCTCACCATGTTTAATAATTTTAGGATTGATTATACTTAATGTTCTGCTAATAATTTCATTTACATTTTCACTACTTATTGCTTTCATCATACTCTCCAGAAAAATAATCTGTGATTCTTTTTTCAAATCCTAGTAATTGAAAACACACAATCTGTCAACAAGAACAAGCACACTTCGGGAATTTTTCCTTGTCATGAATACACACTGCAAGAAACTCTATTAGAACAAAGGATTCACCACTCTAAAAAATACAATTACGTTATTAGAAAAATATCACTTAATGACTTATTATAACACATTTTGTAAATAATGAAAGTAGAGAAAATTACATTCATCTTTTTTTATCAATTTTTATATATTATATACCTCTCATTGTTCACAATTTTTTAAGTACTACCCTTGTAAATACTCATCCTCTCCTTTTTAACAATAACCTACTGCAATGGCGTAGTAGATAATACTTCATGAAATCTCAAATGCAAAGCCTACACATTTTATTAACAAGGTACTCTATCATATTGTAAATCACATAAGACTCAGACTTGTCATTGTATTTTATCTTAGCAGAACGCTTTCCAAAGGATGCGTTATGAAGAGATTTTTTTAATATTTCCATACATTCTTCGTCATTTGTATGAAAAGTAAAATGATTTTTGGTCACCGAAAAGGCGAAAAACAACGTACCGACACGATACGTAGGCATCCGAAACCATAGAACCGGCTTAATATCTGGATGGTTCGTCTTCATGTATTCTGTAAATTCGTAAATCCATTCTCTCTTTATTCCTTCAAATTGATTTACATAGATAAGGATTAAATCCAAAATATGTTCCTCCCCACTAGACAAAAAAATATGGTTCGTGATAAGATTACAATACTATTATACCCAAACCTTAGTTGAGTATTTGTTCGGTTTTGGGTCAAGAATGGAGAAATTTATGAATCAAGAAGAGATACAAAAAAGAGTTTCTGAATCTTTAACAGAAAAAACATATATTGTTATGCAGGCTCACATAAATGGTTCTGGGCGTTTGTTTGGTGGTCAACTTCTCGCTTGGATAGATGAATTAGCAGGTATTGTTGGAATGCGTCATTCCGGTGGAAATGTGATTACTGCTTCCATAGACAATCTACAATTTAAACATGGAGCACATTTAAATGATATCGTTGTATTGGTTGGTCGTGTAACTTATGTTGGTAATTCCTCTATGGAAGTACGTATTGATACTTATGTAGAGAACAAAAAAGGTACTCGTCATCCAATAAACCGAGCCTATTTCGTTATGGTCGCTCTAGATGAAAATGAACAGCCAAAAAAGGTTCCTCGTTTAAAAATAGAGACTGTGGAACAACAAGCAGAATGGGATGCTGCAATCAAGCGCCATACTCTTAGAAAGCAAAGAAAAGCAGAAGGTTACTAAGAATTAAATATACACATGTCTTGTCTAACTGCATAAGCTGGCTATAACAATAGTTACAAAACATTTTTGTTTACTGACTTAGAAAGAAGCAGAAACCCAAGTTTTTAAGGCTCTATGTCAAGTCTTGGGGTATAATTGTTATCAATCATGCTCCATTACTGGATGTAGAGCTATTTTTATATTTGGGGCCTATAACATATATTTTTGGGCATACGAAATAAACCTCGTGCCAGTCTATTGTTATTTAGTTACAAGAGTGTAAAATACGAGTACGGAAACGTTCAAAGTTTCGAATACCATAGGAAATACGTTTAAGAACTTTTATCTTATTATTAAAACCTTCTGTTGGTCCGTTTGTAATTCCATATTTAAAAGAATTTAATATTTCTTTTCCCCAGTGACGGTATGTGGCAGCACATTTTTCAAACTCTGCTATACCAGAACTTTCTGCATTGCGAATCCATTCGTAAAACTGTGTTCTCTGAAAGGAGAACTTAGTACTTTGACAAATATTATAAAACCATTCTTTCAACATATGCGCTTTTCGTAAGTCATCATTGTAATAAAGCATCAAGTCACATGCTTTTTTGTATTCGTCTTCTAGTTTATGATAGCGTGTTAAAATCAGTTTATGGCTTCGTTTATAGTATTTTCTTAAAGAAGTAGGCATTGTTTTTTGAAGTCGCTTTCTTACATTTTCAATTGCCCAGGTGACTTGACGAATAAAATGATATTTATCAATAATTACTTGTGCATTGGGGAAATAGCTATGGGCTAAATCCACATATGGCTGCCACATATCACACACAAAATATTTTACACGATATCGCTCGCTACGGTTTATATTCCGAAAATAGGCAGATAAGTGAGGTTGTGTGCGGTCAGGAAGGATATCCATAATGGAGCGCTGCTTTGGATTAACGATGATACATTGATACTTTCCAGTCTCAGCATTGCCTTTATATTCATCAATGGATATCGCGTCTTTTAAAGAAGGGCAAGTATAATGGATTGTGTCTAGAATCCTTACAATAGTAGCGGATGAAACATTGGCTTTATTAGCAACAGATTTTAGTGAAGTAGTATCTCTTAATTCATTTACTATGTATTGAGTTAAGCGAGTAGATCTTTGCTGATAACGAGCAAGGAAAGAATACTTTTCACTAAATCTTTTTCCACAAGAACATCGATAACGTCGCTTTTTTAAAACTAGGTAACAATGCTTTAGTTGAAAGGGCAAGTCCTTGATGGATTGCCAACGGTAATCATGAATTTGCTTGGTATGGCGACCACAGCAAGGACAAGTTTGTACGCTAGCCTTTGTTTCAATAAAGATTTTTACATAGGAATCCCCATGAATTATATTTTTTACTTTTACCTCTTTTAAATTTAGTAGTTTATTGATACAATAATTATGCATTTATGCAACCTCCTGGTGATTTGTTTCGAGACTGGCACTGGGAGGTTTTTTATTATTATAAAATAAAAAACGTTGGAGTAGCGAATTAATTTCACATACCCCAACATTTATTATAGAGCCTTTTTTAATAACTAGGGCTCTGCTTCTTTTATTCATGACAAGAAAAAGTTAGCGAAGCATTTTTTTGCTTGTTAATCACTTTTCTTTTTTCTATGGTTCTTTTGCTAATGAAATTTCATTTAACAAAGAATCTTTTTCTAAGCTTTTCATTTATCTATGAATCTTTTTCTTATACTTTTCGTTTATCTATGAATCTTTTAATAATTCTTGTTTATTTATTACTGTTAGATCTTTGTCGCTTTAGCTTCTCTTCAACCTCCCGAATCACTCGAAGGCGATCTTCTTCCTTATTCACAATGTCCGTATGATCAGTATCAATGATTAGAATATCACTTGCATTATAGTAGTTTTGAACCCAATCATCATAACCTTCCCAGAGAAAACGATAATAGTCCATCAAACTGTTATCAATCTCAAATTCTCTACCACGAAGTTGTATTCGCTTTATTACCGTTTCAAAACTCCCCTTCAAATAAATCATAAGATCAGGAGATTTTTTTGGTAATCCCTTTAATTCCTCCATCATGTTATGAAGTAGCTTTTCATAAATCTCCATCTCTAAATCTGAGATTCGACCAAGTTCCATATTTTTCTTTGCGAAATACCAATCTTCATAAATGCTTCGATCAAGTATATTGTTTTGATTTGTAAACGCTTGCTTAATTGAGCGAAACCTCGTATCCAAAAACCACAACTGGAGTAAAAAAGGATACCGCTTTTTTTGTATCTCTTCTTCGCTTGATGTATAAAATAATGGTAATATTTTATTACCTTCCACGCTCTCATAAAAAACTTCTGTTTGAAAATGCTCTCCTAACATTGTTGCATAACTTGTCTTCCCTAAACCAATCATTCCGCCAACTACAATCACCACTGTTCTTCCTTTCTGTTACTACTAATTATTTCTCTTCTTATATTACCATACCCAAAATCAAACCACAACATTTAGTTGTTTATATGTATTTAGGTACATGATATGGTACTTCATTGTCTACATATAAAACATAACTTATGAATTATACCATAAATGATTCTAAAAATTTGATTATCTTAGATTTTTCAAGAGAAATATTTACCAACTATACTTATAACAGAGGTCGAAATACTAATTATCAATAACTATAAGAATTCCCTCTTGTGAAGTTGTTATGCGAAATTTTATATCATAAGGCTAGCATTCTTCCGTTGGTTCATAACGAACACGAATCTTCGGTAATTTTGGTAATATGGTGTAAGAATTTATCATCCAATCAACAGCGCCGGTATTCTTATTTTCACCATCGGAAGGAGGTGCGAAAAGTGTTAGTGACACCTCTTTTTCTACTGATAAAGGATTTTTCCAAAAGGTTGGCATAATATCAATGCAGGTTACACCAGGTGCTTTATAAAACCAAACATTCTCAATGCACATCATGAGATTCAGTTCTTTTAGCTCCTCTTCAAAATAAACTTCAAAGAAAACAGGATTCTTCTCTAAATGAATTGGCATAGTAATACCATCGGCGTCTTCACTACCTCCCCAGCGTAGTGTTACAGGAAGTGTTATCTCCTCCTTCATTGTCATTACCGGCTGAAAGAAGTCATCATGGATTATCTCTTTGTATTCCTGTAATAATGGTTGTTCGATTCCAACGTCTTTGTTATTCGGATCTGTCATCTCAAGACCTAATCTTCCATCATCACGGAATTGATACATTGTAAAGCCACTTAACCATTGTTCCTTATCTTCTTTAATAAAATCGCAGAATTCTTTCATTATGCTCGCTTGTTTTATTTGCCCGGTTACATCTCCATCCACATTGAGCTCTGACATAACCATAAGCTTTCTTTCGCCACCATTTAAATAGCGGAAGCGATCATAACTTAATTTTGCTAGACGATACGTCTCCTCTGCTGTTTTACAGTAGTGAGATTTTCCCCCTCTTTCTGCAATATCATATGGCCAACCATAATGAAGTGTTATGTACTTATCAACAGACCAGATATCAGTTACAATCACTGCTTCTGCAAATTCCTTTTCTTTTAGCATCTCTGTAGCTTTCTCATCCTCAATACCTCCGATACAGAGAATTGTTTGCACATTTGGTGCATATTCCTTTACAATCCTATGAAAACGAACATAAAAATCAGCAACTTCTTGATAAGTACACCGTTTATTAAAGGAAAACCACGAGCCGGTAGCCTCATGATTGATTCGAAGCTGTACTCTACCAAAAGTAGTCAGATCCTTTGCTATCGCGATTAAATGTTCATCTGATACATGAGGGTCAATGGTAAGTGTAAGAAGTACGTCTTGACCGTGCTTTCTCACATCTCTCATATAAGTAAAGGGTTCGTCTGATAAATTACCATCTAAGCCGCCTTTATAAGTAAAATAATCATCGTAAGGATAATCCCAAGCAAATGAAACAGAATCACTGGCATGGGCTACACTGGCACGCTCTGGCCAGCCTTTATCCAGTGGATAATAACAATACATCAAACTAATTGCACGATGCGGACGACCCAGTTTTTGTAAGACATAATCCTGATTAACGTAACCGCCTCTCTCACTACCATCTCCTAAATCAACTGCACATTTTGCAGGTCCCATATGAATTACATATGCCTTTTGATCCATCAATAGCTCCTCCTTTATCTGCTCTCCTTTATACTTCTTTATGCTACTTTTTATGCTTCTCCTTAAAATATAGCTTATTATCAACACGCAGAAAATGGTTTATGTTCTCCTATCAGTTAGAACTATCATGGATTATATTCTACTCTTATACATTATGTTACAGCAGACTATTTATTTGATATACACTACTTAAGTTAGTTTAAAAATTCTTTCCTTCATTATGCATCTTGAAATCTATCTAGACTCATAACAAAGGAAAGGATCTGTTGATTTAAAATAATAATTCTTTAAATTAATCTTTCACAAGAACCATGCAAGAGATTGGTTCAACTTCTACCGTTGTTCCTTTTACTTCATAGAGAGGCTCCACACCCGAATTATTTCCATCAATATAGACGGTCCAATCACTCTCAGGAAGTCTTATCGTTACTTTTTCCTCAGAAGAATTATAAATAACACATAGCGTCTTATCTACTAAATCACCTTGAATAAGATAGGATATGACGTCCTCTCTTTCCTCTGGTAAGAAAGTTAACCGCTTTGATATCTCTTTTGCAGATTGCATGCGTAGTGCTTTATGCTCTTTACGAAACCTTATAAGACCTTCATAGTAAGATACGACATCGATTACATTCGCTTTATTAGACCACTTAATACAATTGACACTATCGGAAGAATTGTAGCTATTTTCAACAAACTCTCCTGCTATCTCGCTAGATGGTTTGTTTCGTAACATCTCCTCTCCAGCTTGTAAAAATGGTATTCCTTGTGAAGTAAACACAATAGCTGCACATAATTTATTCTTTTTCACTCTAATTTCATAAGTATCTTCCTTACAAGAGCAAGCTATTTTATCCCATAACGTGTAGTTATCATGAGCGGATACATAATTAATGCACTGTGCTGGTTCCAAAGCCCAAGGAGAATCACTATAATTCACCTTTTTATAGTCTATCTGCGGATGCAAGGTTGAAGCAACTACACCAAACTTTACACTTTCTTTTTTATCGCTATCACCAGTTGCAAATCCTTTCTCCTCTGCTAGAAAGACACTTCCCTTTAGACCATCTCTAAAATCATCACTGAATGCCGCAATTCCAGGTAACATACTCATATTGGCTTTCATTGCTCGTTGTCCCGCTGGAAGAGGGCTATCTCCACCTACCCAACCTTCCCCATATAAAATAATGCTTGGGTCTATTTGATCTAATACTTTCCTAACTTCATTCATTGTTTCTATATCATGAATTCCCATTAAGTCAAAGCGAAAACCATCGATATGATATTCTTTTGCCCAATAGATAATAGAATCTACAATAAACTTTCGGACCATCAAACGCTCGGAAGCTGTTTCATTCCCGCAAGCAGAAGCATCTGAAAATTTATCTCCAACTTTACGATAATAGTAATCTGGAACAATTTTATTGAAATTGGATTCTTCTGTTTTCATTGTATGGTTATAGACAACATCCATAATGACACGAAGTCCATTCTCATGAAGCGATTGGACTAATGTCTTAAATTCTTTCACTCTTACAGCTCCATCATAAGGATTTGTTGAATAAGAACCTTCTACAACGTTATAATTTTCTGGATCATATCCCCAATTAAAAATAGAGCTGTTTTCTTCATCTACAGATGCATAATCAAAGCATGGCAGTAGGTGAATATGTGTTACTCCAAGGTCTAGAATATGGGATAATCCTGTTGTTAGACCATCGGAATTTCTAGTATTAAGCTCTGTAAGTCCAAGAAGTTTCCCTTTTTCCTTGATACCAGAGTCAGATTCCATGGATAAATCGCGGATATGCAATTCATAAATAACAGCATCCAGAAAGGAATCAAACTTTGGTTTTGTATCTTCAAGAAATCCAGTTGGATTGGTTTTCTCTAAATCTAAAATCATCGCTCTTTTTCCATTTAAACCAGTCGTCCTTGCATATGGGTCTACTGCTTCTTTCGTTTGACCATCTACTGTAACAAGATAAGTATAATATACTCCTTCCAAATCACCTAAAAGACAAACGGACCAGATACCACTTTCCTCTTTTTTCATTATTTCTGTGATATAAGGTTTTCCAGCATTTCCATTTTGATAAAGATTCACAACAACCATCGAAGCTGTTGGCGCCCAAACCTTTAATTTCGTACTACGGTTAGTGTAAGTGCATCCCAAATCATTACCATCATAATAATATTGTTTTTCACCATCTATTGAATTCCAAAATTCATCCATTCTAGAACCACCCTTCTCATTTTG